>NZ_LZJX01000010.1:0-18996 GCF_001667595.1 Mycobacterium sp. E2989
GCATGACCAGCCGGTTCAGCCCGGCGTCCCGTAGCCGGCGCAGGGTGCGTGGCGCGTGCCGACGCAGCGGGTCGCGCAGCAACACCGCGCCCGTGGGGCGGCCGTCGAGGCAGACCCAGGCGATCGCGGCGCCGTCGAGCAGGGCGCGGTTCACCACCGCCCGGGCCCATTCCGGGTTGGTGTCGCGCGCGAACTTGCCGACGTGCACGCGCCTTCCGTCCAGCGTGGCGGTGACGCCCCGGCCGGGTTCCTCGACCACGTCGCTGGGCAGCGACAGCGGCAGACCGCGCGCCCGCGCCGCGGTGACGATCGCCTCGGCCAACACGTGCGGAGACATCTGATCCACCGACGCCGCCACCCGCAGGATCTCGATCGCGTCGTGGCCGGGCGCGGCCGCGACGTCGACGACCGCGGGCTGACCCATCGTCAGGGTTCCGGTCTTGTCCATCACCAAAGTCGTTGCGTGCCCAAGGTTTTCCAGGGCACCGCCGCTGCGGATCACCACGCCGCGGCGCGACGCCCGGGACAGCCCGGACACGATCGCGACCGGTGCCGCCAGCAACAGCGGGCACGGCGTCGCCACTACCAGCACCGCGACCGCCCGCACCGGCGAGCCGCTGGCCAGCCACGCCGCGGCGGCCATGCACAGCGTCAACGGCAAGAACCACGCCGCGTACCGGTCCGCCAGCCGCACCACCGGCGCGTTCTGCGCCCCGGCCTCCGCGGCCAGCCGGACGATCTGCGCGTAGGTGCTGGCGTCGGCGGTGGCCGTGGTCTGCATCTCGAAGGCGGTGCCGGCGTTGACCACCCCGCTGCGCACCGGCTCGCCGACGCCGCGTTCCACCTGCAGCGGTTCGCCGGTCAGCACCGATTCGTCCAGCACGGCGACCGCATCGGAAATGCGTCCGTCGACGGGCACCACTTCGCCCGGGCCGACGACCAGCACGTCGCCGACCGCCACGTCGTCCAGCGCGATGACGTCGACGGCCGAGCCGACGCGGCGGCGCGCGAACCTCGGCGCGTGCTCCAGCAGCGCCCGCAGATCATGGGTGGCGCGGCGCTCGGCGGCCGCCTCCAGGGCCCGTCCGCCGGCCAGCATCACCGCGATCAACGCGCCCGCGAGGTACTCGCCCACCAGCAGCGTGCCGACCAATGACAACACCGCGATCACGTCGACCCCGAAGCGGCCCCGGCGCAGGCCGGCCAGCACCCACACCACCGCGGGCACCACCGCCACGACCGTGCCCGCGATCCAGCAGCCGTCGGCGACCCGCGGCGCCCCGGCCAGCCAGGCGATACCGCCGGCCGCCAACGCGACCACCGTCACCGCGGCAAGGGCGGGCTCGACCCACCGAGCGGGCTCGCGTGCCATGCCTGTCAGCCTGATCGCGCGTCCGGCCGGCGGCTAGGGCCGGATGGACGCGGATTGGGGACTCAGGTCACTAGAAAGGGCCGCCGCCTTGTGGCGAGCATGGTGCACGTGACTGAAATATCTTCGGCTGGGACCATGCCGATCTCCACCATCACCGGGGACCCGGTGGCCCGCGTTCCCGCGGACGCCACCATCGCCGACGTCGCCAGGGCCATGGTCACCTGCGACGTGGGAGCCATCGTGATCGGCGACGATGCGCGGCCGACCGCTCTGGTGAGCGAGCGCGACATCGTGCGTGCGGTCGCCGCCGGGCGCAACCTCGCCACCGCCGCGGTGTCCGAGTTGGCCAGCACCAAGCTGGTGTGGTGTGACGCCGACGCCTCCATCGACCAGGTCGCCGCCAGGATGATGGACCGCTACATCCGGCACGTGCTGGTGCAGCGCGACGGCGCGCTGGTCGGCATCGTCTCCGCCCGCGACCTGCTGGGCGTCTACACGGCTTTCGATTCGTAATTCAGGCGGCGTCGCGTCAGGAGCTGAATCGCTCGAAGCGGGTGTCGGATCGCAGCAACACCGGTGACGCGGCGCTGGTGCGCGCCAAGTTGTCCATCCACATCAACGCTTCGGACAGCCCCGCCATGACCGCCACTTCTCGCTCCCCGGTGAGGGTGGCGTACTCAACGGCCCACACCTCCGAGGGCCACTTCTCGCTGCCCATAGCACACATCTTCCCCTAATGGGCGCCGACGAATCTGGGAGTCCGCTGTGTTCAGAATTTGTGCCGGCTGAGGCAGAGCTATGCCCGTGGTGAAAGGCCTGCTCAGCGGCGGCTGTTCGCGGGCTGCGGGGATTTTCTGCGGGTTTCGATCATGCGATTGCGAACGATGTGTTCGACCAGGATGGGCACGAAGGTCTGGACCGGTGCGTCGACGAACTGTTGGGCGGCTTCCTCGCACCAGCTTTTGATCTCGGCGGTCCGGCGGTCGTCGTCGAGCCCCTCGTGCTTGGCCAGCTTGTCGGCGACGTCGGCGACCGACCGCGCCACGGTCGCGCGGCCCACCGGCACGCCGTCGGAGTCGGCGGGTGTTCCCGCTTGCTGTAACGCCTGTCGGGCGACGTCCTCGCTGGTGTCCGGCCGGATCACGTGCAGGGTGAGGTGATGCCCGTTCTCCCCGATCAGGATGAGGCTGGCCGGCTCGTCGCTGGTGAAGCCCAGCAACTCGATGGTGTGCCCGCCCACTTCGGCCAACGGCGGCGTCTCGTGCCAGCCGTTGCGGCGGTAGCCCACCAAGGCCACCTGTCCCAGCCGGTCCGACATCGACGTGACCAGCTCCGGCAATTCGTCGACCAGGCTGGTCGACCGCGGCCACCACGCCCCATCGAGATGTTCCGACACGGATCGATAGGGCTTGAGCTGCAACCGATTGTCGCGCTCCATTTCCACCACCTGCTCGCTGACTCCGCGGGATGCCGTCGTGGAAAACGGTACGGCCGCCGTGGCCAACCCGCGACTCCGACGGGTGTACGCACCGTATACCGCGCATGAACAACGCGTAACCGCAGCCGTTTTGGGCCGACCGGTGCCGACCGCGGCTCAACGGGTGCCTTTCGTCCCTTGTGAAATGCGCTCGCATTGACCACCGTTGCGCTATGCGATCCGCTTATCACCAGCAGCTGGGCGAGTTGAGCGTCCAGCTCAGCGAGATGTGCGGGCTGGCCAACGAAGCCATGCGCCGAGCCACCGAGGCGCTGCTGGAGGCCGACCTCGACGCCGCCGAAGCGGTCATCCGCGACCACGACCGGATGGTGGTGATGCGCGGGCGAGCGGAACGCGAGGCGTTCGCCTTGCTGGCGCTGCAACAACCGGTTGCCGGTGAGCTGCGGGCGATATTCAGCGCGATCCAGATCAGCGCCGACATCGAGCGGATGGGCGCGCTGGCCGTGCACATCGCCAAGATCGCCCGGCGCGAGCACCCGAATCGCGCGCTGCCGGAGGAAGTCCGCGCGTGTTTCGCCGACATGGCGGAGGTGGCGATTAGCTTGTGCGCCAACGCAAAACAGGTGCTGGCTTCCCAAGACCCGCAGCTGGCCGCGCGGCTACGCGAACAAGACGACGCGATGGACGAGCTCTACCGCCGGTTGTTCAGCGTGCTGCTGGATCGGGATTGGACGCACAACATTCCCGTCGCCGTGGACGCGGCGTTGCTGGGCCGTTTCTACGAGCGCTTCGCCGACCATGCCGTGGAGGTGGGTCGCCGCGTCATCTTCATGGTCAGCGGCGACCTGCCCACGCCGGACGAGATCACCACCTACTGACAGGCGGGTGAGCTTGACTGAGAAGATGGGTGTCGTGCAGGTAGCGCCCCACATTCAAGGTCGCCTGTGGCGTCACGGTAAGCCGCAGGACGAGTTTCAGTTCGCCGACATCTCCGAGTACCTCCGCGAGCCCGACGCCCTGGTGTGGGTGGATCTGTGCGAGCCGGACCACGACGCGTTGTGCGGCTTGGCCTCCGAACTCGGGCTGAACACGTGGGCCGTCGAAGATGCCGTGGCGGCCGCCGAACGCGTCAAGGCCACCGCGTACGAAACGCACACGTTTTTCACCGTCTATGCCGTACACGTCGCGGCGGAGGTCACCGACGAACCGCAACGAATGCTTTCCATGCAGCGGATTTCGGCCTTCGTGCTGCCCCGCGGCCTGATCACGGTGCGCCTCACCCCCGACTTCGACATCGCCGCTGTCACGCGGCGCTGGGAGGAGATCGGCGCCCAGCAGTACGGGGTGGGCGCCCTGGTGCATGGGCTGCTGGACGTCGTCGTCGACAGTCATTTCGCCGCGGTCGAGGCCCTGGACGACTGTGTCGAAGCCATCGAGGACGAGCTGTTCGACGGCAGACCGCGCCAGGCCAGCTTCCAGCGCAGGACATTTCAGATGCGACGAGACCTGGTGGGCCTGCGGCGAGTGGCCCTGCCGATGCGCGAGGTGGTCAACTCGATCCAGCACCACCGCCACGAGGTCGGCACCGCCCCGGAACTGGACCCGTTGTACGCGGACCTCTACGACCACGTGTTGCGGGTCTCGGAGTGGACGGAGTCGTTGCGCGACATGGTCACAACGATCTTCGAAACCAACCTGTCGCTGCAAGACGCCCGGCTGAACACCATCATGAAGAAGCTGACCGGGTGGGCGGCCATCATCGCCGTCCCCACCGCGATCACGGGCTTCTACGGGCAGAACGTGCCCTATCCGGGCTTCGGCCACCTCGCCGGGTTCATTGCGAGTACCTGTCTCATCTTCATCCTGATGGTGGTGATCTACGTGATGTTCAAACGTCGCGACTGGCTATGACCGCCGACGCGGATCTTCGGCCGGACTCCGCGGCCTTGAGCGCCAAGCTCGTCGCCGCCGCTCCGGTCGACGAGGTGCTGCGCCGGCTGGGCAGTTCCGCCGCGGGGTTGTCGGGCGCGCAGGCGGCCGCGCGGCTGGAGCGCTACGGACCCAACGCGGTGCGCACGCATCACGTCAATGTCCTTGCGGTGCTGGGTCGTCAGCTGCGCAACGCCGTGCTGATCCTGCTGGCCGGCACCGCGGTCGTCTCGTACTTCCTCGGCGACAGCATGCAGGCCGTCATCATCGGCATCATCCTGGTGGCCAGCGTCGGCCTGGGGTTCATCAACGAATACCGCGCCGAGCGGGCGGCCGCCGACCTGCATGCCAGCGTGCACCACAACGCCGTGGTGCGCCGCGACGGGCAGTTCGTCTCGCTCGCGGTCACCGCGCTGGTGCCGGGGGACGTGATCCGGCTGTCGCTGGGCGAGGCCGTGCCGGCCGATGTCCGGCTGATCGAGGTCAACGGTTTGGAGTGCAACGAAAGCATCCTGACCGGGGAATCGACCGGGTCGGAGAAGTCGCCCCAACCGGTGCCGTCCGAAACCGGCCTGGCCGACGCGACCAACCTGGCCTTCATGGGCACCATCGTCAGTGCGGGCGAGGGCGTCGGGGTGGTGTACGCGACCGGGAAGGACGCCGAATTCGGCCGCATCGCAGCGGGTTTGGACGAGCGCCAACCCGAGACCGGGTTCCAGGTGGGGCTGCGCCGGTTCTCCTATCTGCTGCTGCAAGTGGCGGTCGCGCTGATGGTGGTCATCCTGATCAGCAACCTGTTGCTGCGCAAGCCGATCATCGACTCCGTGCTGTTCTCGCTGGCGATCGCCGTCGGCATCACCCCGCAGTTGCTGCCCGCCGTCGTCAGCACCGGCCTGGCGACCGGATCGCGGCAGCTGGCCAAGGCCAAGGTGCTGGTGAAGCGGTTGGTGTGCATCGAGGACCTCGGCGACGTCGACATCCTCATCACCGACAAGACCGGCACGCTGACGGAAGGCCGGATCCGGTTGGTCGACTCGGTGGACGCCGCCGGTGCGCACACCGAATCGGTCCGCCGATCGGGTCTGCTGGCCACCGACGTGGACCCGAAAACCGGTGGCGCCAGCGCCAATCCGCTCGACGCCGCGCTGTGGGAGTCCCCACAGGCGCATCAACTCATCGGCGAGGCCGCGCAGCGGGTGGCGGTGCTGCCGTTCGACCACGAACGCCGGGCGACCTCGGCACTGATCGACGACGGTGGAAATCGGGTGCTGGTGGTCAAAGGGGCGCCCGAGCAGGTGCTGGCCCAGTGCCACGCCGTCCCGCCGGAGGCGGAGGAAACGCTCGCGGCGTTGTTCGCCGCGGGGCGCCGGGTGGTGGCCGTGGCCGTCAAGCCCGCACCGGCGGTGACGACGCTGACCCGGGCGGAAGAGTGCGAGTTGTCGCTCGCGGGATTTCTGGTCTTCGCCGACGAGCCCAAAGCCGCCGCGCGCCAATCGCTTTCCGAGCTTGCCGACCTGGGCATCGAGCTCAAGATCGCCACCGGGGACAATCCGCGGGTGGCCGAAAAGGTTTGCGCCGACCTGGGTTTGGCGTCCAAGGGCACCGTCACCGGCGCCGAGCTCGATCCGTTGGACGACGACGCATTCGCCGGCGTCGCGCAGCGCAACACGATCTTCGCGCGCATCTCGCCCGAGCAGAAGGCGCGGCTGATCACCGCGCTGCGCCGCAAGGGGCGATCGGTCGGCTTCCTCGGCGACGGTGTCAACGACGCGCTGGCCCTGCACGCCGCCGACGTGGGGATCTCGGTGGACAGCGCCACCGACGTGGCCAAGGACGCGGCCGACGTGGTGTTGCTGGAAAAGGATTTGGGCGTGCTGGCCACCGGGGTGGCCGAGGGGCGGCGCATTTTCGCCAACACCATCAAGTACGTGCTGATGGGCACGTCGAGCAATTTCGGGAACATGTTCAGCGCGGCCGCGGCCTCGGCGCTGCTGCCGTTTCTGCCGATGCTGCCCAGCCAGATCCTGCTGAACAACCTGCTTTACGACACCTCGCAGCTGGCCATCCCCACCGACCGGGTGGACGCGGCGCAGCTGCAGGCGCCCTCGCATTGGAACGTCGCGTTCATCCGCCGGTTCATGCTGATCTTCGGGCCGATCAGTTCGCTGTTCGACTTTCTCACGTTCGGGTTGATGCTGGGCGTGCTGCACGCCGGCGCGGTCGAGTTCCGCACCGGCTGGTTCGTGGAATCGCTTGCGACGCAGACGCTTATCATCTTCGCGATCCGCACGCGCATGGTGCCGTTCTTCCGCAGCCGGCCCAGCGCGTTGCTGGCCGTCACCACGGTCAGCGTGGTCGCGATCGGCGCCCTGATCACCATTTCGCCGCTGGCGCACACCCTGGGATTCACGCCGCTGCCGTGGCAGTTCTTTGCCGTGCTGGGCGGCTTCGTGATGGTGTACCTGGTCCTGGTCGAGCTCGCCAAGCTGATGTTCTACGCCGAGCCGATGAACCATGTCGGGCAGCCGCATCGCACGCGCGGGCACGCGTTTCGCGTCCGGCGACGGGCCGCGCGGTACCACTACATCGAGCGGCGGATGCGGCGGCGGGGCTGAACTCTAGTGCTCGATGTCGATGATCGGCACGTCCGAAAGGCCTTGCTGGATTCCCCGGTCGACCTTGTCGATCAAGGTCGTGCTGCCCGCCGGAGCGGTTTCTTGACAGCTGCAGCTGAGGGTGTTGAAGGGGCTTGGGTCGGCGGTTGCGGTTGCTGCCGTCCAACCGGCAGCGCCGAGCGCGAGTGCAACGCCGACCAAAAGTTTGGGAATCATTTGGCCTTCGAGTTCTCAGGATTATGTCCAGGTCGATTTTATTCGCGCACTTGTCACGAGCCTGTCAACTGCCTGTTAACTTTCAGGCCTGCGCCCCGTACTTCGGGCAGTACGCCCGGATGCTCACGCCCACGAAATAGCCGGCGTGGTAGCCGTCGAGATGGCTGTTGCTCATGACGTCGTTCGCCACCTGTTGCGGCGGTTGGCCGGAGTCGAGCTCCTGGCACACCAGATGCCCCGACCGGATCGCGGTCTCGGGTGATTCGTAGTTGATGCCCTTGGCGGTCAGCGCGGCGAGGAAGGCGTCATCGGTGGCCGTGGCGTGCGCGGACGCGGACGATCCCAGCACGCTCAGCAGCCCGGCCGCCGGGACGACGCCGCCAGCCACCAGCAGCCGCAACCGGCTGGGGTTGCGTACCTGGGTGCTCGTCATTTCTGATACTCCCGTGACATCGAAGTGCCGTTGCTCGCTGACAGCGGGGGCTGCCCGAATATTTTCATGTTGCGGGGCCGCGCGGTGCAGGATCAATCATATTGCGGCCATCGCCACACTCGGATCGGCTTTCGCGCCGGCGCCGTCGGTGTAGGTGAAGATGCCGTACGTGCGCTGGTCGTTGCTGGCCCTTCTGGCGGTGTGCCTCGTCGGCTGCGGCGTGCGGCATGTGTCGGCGGCCGCCGCCCGGGACGCATCCGGGACGTTCCGTTCCGGCGGCATGGACCGAACCTACCTGCTGCACGTGCCCGCGGGGACGCCGGTCGGCCTGGTGCTGAGCCTGCACGGTGGCGGCGGGACCGGGAACGGGCAGCGGGGTCTGACCGACTTCGACACCGTCGCCGACGCCCACAACCTGCTGGTGGTCTACCCCGACGGCTACGACAAGAGCTGGGCCGACGGGCGCGGGGCGTCGCCGGCGGATCGCCGGCACATCGACGACGTCGGATTTCTGGTGGGGCTGGTCGGCAAGCTGCGGGACGACTACGGCATCCCCCCGGGGCACGTTTTCGTCACCGGGATGTCGAACGGGGGCTTCATGTCCAACCGGTTGGCATGTGACCGCGCCGACGTGTTCGCCGCCGTCGCTCCGGTGGCGGGCACCCTGGGGGTGGGGGTGGCGTGCAATCCGTCACGGCCGGTGTCGGTGTGGGCGGCGCACGGCACCGCCGACCCGCTGGTGCCGTTCAAAGGCGGGGTCGTGCGCGGCCGCGGCGGGGTCAGCCACTCCATCTCCGCCGACAGCATGGTGAACAAGTGGCGTTCGGCCGATGGGTGCCAAGGGGATCCGTCGGTCCAGGTGCTGCCCAACGTGGGCGACGGGACCGCGGTGCGCCGCTTCGACTCCACCGGGTGCGCGGCGTCCACCGAGGTGGTGTTCTACCAGATCGACAGCGGCGGGCATACGTGGCCGGGCGGCCGGCAGTACCTGCCGAAGGCGATCATCGGACCCACCACCCGGGCGCTCGACGGGTCGGAAGCGATCGCGCAGTTCTTCCTGGCGCACGCCCGGGACTAGTGGCGATCGCGAGCGCGGCGCAGCCGGGCGCCCGTCAGCGCTGGCAGGACGGGCACCAATACGTGACCCGCTCACCCGAGCCGTCGTAGGCGATAGGGGTGCCGCAGCGACGGCAACTCTGGCCGGCCCGCCCGTAGACCCACAGCTGCCGGCCGGCCCGGGTGTCGCCGGTGGTGCAGCGGTTCCAGCGGAACCGGTTCAGCCACAACATTTCCCGGGCGCGGGATACCAGACGATGCGGGTCGGCCACGGCGCTCACCGGCGCGGTGGGCAGGTGTCCGCTGACGAAACACAGTTCGTTGCAATACACGTTGCCGATCCCCGCCAGCACCCGCTGGTCGAGCAGCGCCTGGGCGAGCGGCCGGTCCGGCTGCGCCGCCAGGTTGGCGGCGGCGAGCGCGGCGTCCCAATCCTCGCCGAGTAGGTCGGGCCCCAGGTGCGCGACGGCGTCGCCGTCGTGGTCGCGTTCGAGGATCTCCAGCACGCCCAAATCCACGCCGACCGCCCGGACGGGGCCGGCCTCCAGGACGATTCGCGCCCGGTGGTCGACGCGCACCGGCCGCTCGCTTACCCGCCAGCTGCCGTCCATCTTCAGGTGCGAGTGGATGCTGGCCCGGCCCACCCGGATGAACAGGTGCTTCCCCCGGCTGAGCACCTCGTCGACGGCCTGCCCGGTGAGGTCGACGGTGGCGTACCGCGGGACGCGGACGTCGCAGCGCGTCAGGGTGCGGCCAACCAGGTGCTGACGCAGGACGGCCGCGGTGTGCCAGACGGTGTCGCCTTCGGGCATGGCTGCCGCGGCCTTATCGGAGCCGGAGCCCGCGCGGTGTGCGGGCGAACCCGGCGTCGACGAGCCCGCCCAGCGCCTCGGACCCGGGCCCGCCGGGTTGCAGCGCCGGCGCGCCGTCGATGCGCTCGACCAATATCGATGCCACGCGCCGCGAGGCGACCAGGTCGGCCAGCGCCGCGGCCGCCGCGCGGTGCGCCGCGGGGTCGTCGGTGAAAGTGAGCAGGGTCCGGCCGCCGCGCTCGAGGAACCAGGCCAGGTGACCGTCGACCAGCACCACGAGGGCGCCGGCCTTGCGGCCCGGCCGCGCGCCCTCCGCGCCCGAGCCGGGCCACGGCAGCGCGGCGCCGTAGGGGTTGGCCGGGTCGGCGGCGGCCAGCACGACCGCCCGGTATTCCGGGCGCTCCGGGTCGATGCCCTCGCTGAAGGTGCGCAGCCGGTCGACGGTCGACGCGACGGCGAACTGGGCGCCGCCCAACGACTCGACGAAGTAGCCGCGCTGGCACCGGCCGGCTTCCTCGAACGTGCTCAGCACCTTGTAGAGCGTGGCGAACCCGCCGGTGACCCCCTCGGCCGCCACCGCGCCGCGGGTCAGCACGCCGTGCCGGCCCAACAGCAGCTCCGCCTGGTAGTGGGCGCGCATGGTGGAATCGGGCTCGGGCACCGGCAGGGCCGACCATCGGCCCGCCACCGTCGGGTCGGACGGGCGGGACTGCGCGTGCGCGACGCTGTACCGGCTCAGCCGCGGCGGCCGGTGCGACCGGTGCGCCGGGGCCGAGCGCTTGCGGCTCCCGGCGCCGCCGAGCACCGCGCGCACCGGTGCGAACGTGTCACCGGTGACCCAGCCGGCCCAGATCAGCTCCCACAGCGCGGCTTTGAGCTCGGCGTCGGGGATCCCGTCCTGGGCCAGCTGGCGGAAGAAGTACGCGCCGCCGCCGGCCAGGGTGTCCAGGATCGCGCGGTGGGCGCCGGTGAAGTCGATCTCGGCCGGCGCCGCCAGGGTCAACGGCGCGGACTCGCCGACGTGCAGCGCCAGCCAGCCGTCGCCGGCCGAGATCGACCCAGCGCCCGACCAGGTCACCTCCCCGGCGGCGAGCAGCTCGTCGAGCATCGCGGGGGCGTAGTCGCGGACCCGGGGACCCAGCACCAGCGGTTCGATCGCCGAGGCCGGCATCCGGACACCGGCCAGCTGGTCGATCACCGACATCAGCCCGTCCAGGCCCGAATGCCCGGTGGGCATCCGGTGCCAGGCCGGCAGGAACCGCCCGTACGCGGCGGTGCTCACCGGCTCGACCTGTGCGCGCAGCGCGGCCAGCGAGCGCCGCCGCAGCACCCGCAACACCTCGGCGTCGCACCACTGCTCGCCGCCGGCCCCCTCGGGGTGATCCGCGGCGACGAAGTCGCCGCGCACCAGCCGGCCGTCGGCGGCCAGCCGGCCCAGCACGTCGGCAGTGACCCGCAACCCCAGCCCGAAGCGGGCCGCGGCCTCGGCGGTGCTGAACGGGGTGTGGGTGCGCGCGTAGCGGCCCAGCAGCTCGCCCAGCGGGTCGGCCACCGCCCCGGTGAAGGCGGCCGGCACGCCCAGCGGCACCGGCACCCCGACCCCGTCGCGCAGCCGGCCGATGTCCTCGATGGCCACCCACCAGCCGCGGCCGGCGAACGACACGGGCAGGGCCCGCCGGGCCGCGAGCAGGCCTTCGAGCCAGCCGCCGACCTCGGCACCGCCGGCCCGGGCGGCGACCTCGTCCTCGGTCAACGGACCCAGCAGCCGCAACAGGTCCGCGACGCCCTCGGCGTCGCGCGCCGCCCGGTCCTCCGACAGGTGCTGCAGCTGGCGGCCGGTCGCGGCGATGACGTCCGCGTCGAGCAGCTCGCGCAGCTCGACGCGGCCGAGCAGCTCGGCCAGCAGCGTGCTGTCCAGCGACAGCGCGGCGGCCCGCCGCTCGGCCAGCGGGGTGTCGCCCTCGTACATGAACGCGCCGACGTAACCGAACAGCAGCGACGACGCGAAGGGCGACGGCCGCGCCGTCTCGACTTCGAGCACCCGCACCTTGCGCTGCGCGATCCCGGCCATCAGCGAAGTCAGGGCGGGGACGTCGTACACGTCTTGCAGGCATTCGCGGATGGTCTCCAGCACGACCGGGAAGTCCGGGTACTTGCGGGCCACGTCCAGCAACTGGGCCGCCCGCTGGCGCTGGTGCCACAGCGGCGACCGCTTACCCGGGTGGCGGCGGGGCAGCAGCAGCGCCCGGGCCGCGCACTCCCGGAACCGGGAGGCGAACAGCGCCGAGCCGCCCACCTCGGCGGTGACGATGGGATCGATCTCGTCGGCGTCGAAGACGAACAGTTCGGCGCCCGGCGGGGCCTCGCCGGTGTCGGACAGGACGTCCGGCAGCCGCACCACGATGCCGTCGTCGGAGGCGGTCGGCTTCTCGTCGAGCCCGTAGCGTTCCCGCAGCCGCCGCCCCACCGCCAGCGCCAGCGGCCCGTTCACCCGCAGCCCGTACGGGGAGTGCAGGATGACCCGCCAGTCGCCCAGTTCGTCGCGGAACCGCTCGACCAGCAGGGTGGTGTCGGTGGGGACCACCCCGGCGGCGGTGCGCTGCTCGTCCAGCAGCGCCCACATGTTGTCGGTCGCGTAGGCGTCGAAGCCCAGGCCCGCGCAGCGGGCGTCGAAGGCGTCGCGGTCGAGCCCGGCCAGCTCCCCGGTGAACGCGCCCAGCGCGGCGCCCAGCTCCGCCGGCCGGCCGGCGTCGTCGCCGCGCCAGAACGGCAGCCGGGCCGGCTGGCCGGGCGCGGGGATCACCAACACCCGGTCGTGGGTGATCTCGGTGATCCGCCAGCTGGTGGCGCCCAGCGAGATCACGTCGCCGGGCCGCGACTCGTAGACCATCTCCTCGTCCAGTTCGCCCACGCGCGACGGCTTCTCCGCCTCGGTGGCGAGGTAGACCGTGAACATGCCGCGGTCGGGGATGGCGCCGCCGGAGGTGACGGCCAGCCGCTGCGCGCCGGGCCGCGCGGTCAGCGTGCCGGTGTCGCGGTCGTAGACCAGGCGGGGACGCAGCTCGGCGAACTCGGTGGACGGATACTTGCCCGCCAGCAGGTCCAGGGTGGCCTCGTACACGCTGCGCGGCAGCGTCGCGAAGGGCGCGCTGCGGCGGACGGTGTCGAACCACCGGTCGGCGTCCAGGGGCTCCAGCGCGGCGGCCGCCACCGTCTGCTGCGCCAGGATGTCCAGCGGGTTGGCGGGCACCCGCATGGTTTCGATCTCGCCGGCGAGCATCCGTTGCACGGTCACCGCGCAGCCGATCAGGTCGGTGCGGTGCTTGGGGAACAGCACGCCCTGGGACACCTCCCCGACCTGATGGCCGGCCCGCCCGATGCGTTGCAGGCCGCTGGCCACCGAGGGCGGCGCCTCCACCTGGATCACCAGGTCGACGGCGCCCATGTCGATGCCCAGCTCCAGGCTCGACGTCGCCACCACCGCCTTGAGCAGCCCCCGCTTGAGGTCCTCTTCGACCAGCGCCCGCTGCTCCTTGCTGACCGAGCCGTGGTGGGCGCGCGCCAGTATCGGCTCGGCGCCGTAGGTCTGGCCGCTGCCCATGATGTGCGCGGGCGCCCCGCCCGCCACCTTCGGGTTGGTCTCGCCGGACAGATCCACCCCGCACCGTTCGGCGTGTATCTCGTTGAGCCGCGCGGTGAGCCGCTCGGCCAGCCGCCGCGAGTTGGCGAACACGATGGTCGAGTTGTGCGCCTCGATCAGGTCGACCAGGCGCGCCTCGACGTCGGGCCAGATGCTGTTGTTGGCCAGGTTGGCCATGTCGGGCACCGGCACCTGCACCGTCAGCTCGACGGTCTTGGCCGCGCGGGGCGCCACGATGGTGGTCGGGCTTGCTCCCGACAGAAACCGGGCGAGCTCCTCGGGCGGCCGCACCGTCGCCGACAACCCGATGCGCTGCGCGGGCGGCGCGTCCCGCAGCTCGTGGGACAGATCCTGCAGCCGCTCCAGCGACAGGGCCAGATGCGCACCGCGCTTGCCGGCGGCGATGGCGTGGATCTCGTCGACGATCACCGTCTGCACGCCGGCCAGGGTTTCGCGCGCGGCCGAGGTGAGCATCAGGAACAGCGACTCCGGCGTGGTGATCAGCACGTCGGGGGGCCGCGCGACGAGCTGGCGGCGTTCGGCGGGCGGGGTATCGCCGGAGCGGACGCCCACGCTGATGTCGGGCGGCGGGAGGCCGTGGCGTTCGGCGATGCGGGTGAGGCCCGCCAGCGGGGTGCGCAGGTTGCGTTCGACGTCGACCGCCAGCGCCTTGAGCGGGGACACGTACAGCACGCGGGTGCCGGACGGCTTCTCGGCCGGGCCGACGGGATCGGAGGCGAGCTTGTCCAGCGCCCACAGGAACGCGGCGAGCGTCTTGCCGGATCCGGTCGGCGCGATCACCAGCGTGTTGTCGCCGTCGGCGATGGCGTCCCATGCTTCGGCCTGCGCGGTGGTGGGCCCGGCGAACGTGCTGGTGAACCATTCGCGCGTGGTCGCGCTGAAACGGCTCAACGGCTCACGGGTGGTCACCCAACCATGGTGCCAAGGCGCACCGACAAAAGGTCAGCGCGGCTGGATCCGGGCCGTCGCCATCGCGTGCGACAGTTCCTCGGGTATCTCCGGCACCCGGGCGATGGCGTCGAACAGCGAGTGCGCGCACGCGTCGGCGAGGCGTTCGGCGTTGATCGTCGGATCGATGATGCGCTGGCGGCAAAGTTCGAAGGTGAACGCCAGCCAGCCGTGACAGATCACCCGCAGGTCGCGCTCCACGTCGGCCTCCAGCTTGGCCCCCGAGATGTTGGCCACCAGGTCGTGGATGCGGCTCATGATGTGCTCGAGCTGGCGGTTCTTGGCTTCGTCGTCGACGCCCAGCAGAACCGGGTCCGACCGGCCCAGCCCGACGTACGCCGCCCAGGCGGCCTCGGGGTTCTGCTCGTGGTAGGCCATGTAGGCCATGACGCCGGTCCGCACCTCTTCGTACATCGTCAGGCCGGTGGCGTCGTCCATATTGGTGGTCTCGTACAGCCGATCGGCCTCGTCCTTGACCACCGCGGCGAAGAAGGCCCGCTTGTCGGGGAAGTAGTGATACATCAGCGCCCGCGACACTCCGGCGCGCTCGGCGATCTCGTCGATCCGCACCTCGTCGTAGGGTCGCTTTCCGAAGACTTCCGCCCCCAACGCGAGCAGCTCAGCGCGTCGATCCTCGGGGGACAAGCGCCTTCGGGCTGTCGGCATGTCAGAGATAGTACTCATCGGTGCTGAGACACCAACCACATTGTGTCTTTCCGGCCTCCGAGCCCCGGGCCAGCGATGATTCGTCGGAGTAATTGACGGTGACGTCGACGCGCCGGGCCGGTTTTGCCGGGTTTGCCGACGGGTATTTGAACCCATGCGCTTTCCGCTTGGTGCCAGCGCGGTTGCCCGGCCGGTCGCCGGACAATTCGTCATTGCGCGGTAACTATTGCGACGTAGCAAACGATGAACAATGCGTTGGCCACATGGGGGATATGAGGGGCACGAATGCACAAGGCGGATGAGCGGTCCGGTGGTGACCGCTTGGGACAGGAAGACGGCGAGGTGCGCGCCGCCATCCGGTTCGCTGTCGTGGCCGCCGCTGCGGCGGTGGTCTTTCTGGTCATGGCCGCGCTGTGGGTGAGCACCTGCCCGAGCAATGGCGTCGACACCGTCGCCTGCGGCGCGCCGCAGCGGACGCTGCTGGCGGTGGGGGGACCGTTGATCCTGCTGGCGTCCGGGCTGTGGGCGTTCCTGCGCACCTATCGCGTGTGGAAGGCGCAGGGCACCTGGTGGGGTTGGCACGGTGCGGGCTGGTTCCTGTTCACCCTGATGGTCTTGATGGTGGCGCTGGGCGTGGCCCCGATCGCGGGCCCGGCGCTGCCCCTCTGACTGGGTCTCGCCAAAAGCCTCCCGGGCGATCTACCGTTGATGGTGCAACCCGTATTGAGCTGCGCAAGAGATCTCCACTAGGAGCAGCCATGGGAGACACCTTTCATGACCCCGTCGACCATCTGAGGACTACGCGGCCGCTCGCCGGGGAGTCGTTGATCGACGTGTTGCACTGGCCCGGTTATTTGCTGGTGGTGGCCGGCGTGATCGGGGGGTGCGGAAGCCTGGCGGCCTTCGGCACCGGACACCACCACGAGGGCATGACCGCGGGCGTGCTCGCGATCGTCGCCGCCGTCCTCGGGCTGGCGTGGGTGGCGGTGGAGCACCGGCGGATTCGCCGGATCGCCGATCGCTGGTACGCCGAACACCCCGAGGTCTACCGGCAGCGGCCCGCCAGTTAGGAGCCCGTCCGGCGCGGCCGACCCCGCGGCGAGGCCATTTTTGCCAGCAAGCAAACCCGGGGGTTACCGGCCCCGTCGAGCGGGTATCAGGTGTGCACCATGATGAGTGCCGGAACGGTTGCGTCAGCGTGGTCGCCCCATCATGTGGGCCAGGATCACGTAGACACCGACATAGATGCATACAGCGAGAACGACCAGTATCAGCAGCGCGATCCCGGCGATCACCGCCACGCGCTTGAGCCGCCGCGCCCGAACCGGATCGGCGGTTCAGGCGCGCTTGTGCCGGGTCGAATACCCGGCGGCAGCCATGACTAATCGGCTCGAACGGCCGGTACACGGCGGGCTGAGGGGTGGTAGTAGTGTCAGTCAACCATTGCCGGGAGACCAGATGAACGACGCGGGATTGCGCACTAACAAACGTCAGCGTGGCCATCGCGCCGTCGAGCTGCACGTCGCGGCACGCCTGGAGAACCTCGCGATGCTCCGGACGCTGGTCGGCGCGATCGGCACCTTCGAGGACCTGGACTTCGACGCCGTGGCCGACCTGCGCCTGGCGGTGGACGAGGTGTGCACCCGGTTGATCCGCTGTGCCACCCCCGACGCGACTCTGGTGGTCGTGGTCGACCCGCAGGACGACCAACTGGTGGTGGAGGCGTCCGCGGCGTGCGACACCCACGACGTGGTGGCGCCCGGCAGCTTCAGCTGGCACGTCCTGACGTCGCTGGCCGACGACGTCCAGACCTTCCACGATGGTCGCGAACCCAACCAAACCGGCAGCGTCTTCGGTATCACGCTAACGGCGCGACGGGCGGCCTCCAGCAGGTGACCCCACCAGCTGCCGGCGGTTCCGTCTCGCGCCCGAACGAGTACGCCGATGTCCCGGACATGTTCCGCGAGTTGGCCGATGTCGCTCCGGACTCGATGGAATTCCAGCGTCAACGGGACAAGATCGTCGAGCGCTGCCTGCCGCTCGCCGATCACATCGCCCGCCGGTTCGAGGGACGCGGCGAACCGCGCGACGACCTCGTGCAGGTTGCGCGCGTCGGTCTGGTCAACGCGGTGGTCCGCTTCGACGTGGAGACCGGTTCCGACTTCGTGTCGTTCGCGGTGCCCACGATCATGGGCGAGGTCCGCCGGCACTTCCGGGACAACAGTTGGTCGGTCAAGGTGCCGCGGCGCCTGAAGGAACTGCACCTGCGCCTGGGCACCGCCACCGCCGATCTGTCGCAACGGCTGGGCCGGGCGCCCACCGCGACCGAACTCGCCGCCGAGCTGGGCATGGACCGCGAGGAGGTGGTCGAGGGCCTGGTGGCGGGCAGCTCCTATAACACCCTGTCCATCGACAGCGGGGGCGGCAGCGACGAGGACGAGGCCCGCGCCATCGCCGACACGCTGGGCGACGTCGACACCGGGCTGGACCGGATCGAGGATCAGGAGTCGCTGCGGCCACTGCTCGAGGCGCTGCCCGAGCGGGAACGAACGGTGTTGGTGCTCAGGTTCTTCGAGTCGATGACGCAGACACAGATCGCCGAACGGGTCGGCATCTCGCAGATGCACGTCTCCCGCCTGCTGGCGAAGTCGCTAACGCGGCTGCGTGACCAACTGCAGTAGGGAGCGCGGCTCTTCCTCGCCGTCGTGCAGCTCTCCCAACAGCGGCTCGAGCGCGGGCGTCGTCACCGGCAGGGTGCCGTCGGGGTCGCAGATCCGCAGCAGGCGCGCCACCGCCGGGCTGGGCGCCATCGCCCAGGACGCCTGGGCGCCCGAGCACACCACGTTGATCCGGTGCAGGGACGAAAACCCGGCCGTGCCAATGAATTTCAGGCCGCGCAGGTCCAGGATCACGCGCCGGGTGCGACCGATGCCGTGCCGCACGTAGGCCACCAGCTGGTCGGCGTTGGCGGCGTCGAGCTCACCGTCCACCGTGATCAGGGTCCCCGTGGGTTCCCAGCGCGCGGTGAAATGCGCCGGGCGGCTGTGTTGCCAAGATTGGGCCACAGACATTACTGACTCCATCCGAAAGCAGGATGCGCGAAGACGTCAGGAGTGCTTTTGAGGACAGGGAATTCACCTGCCCCGCGCGCCTTGACGTGATCCGGACGGCTGTGAACTCAACCTGCCCCGAACGGTACCCGCGCAGGGCGAGCCCGACAACTGTTTCCGGGGATTATTGTTCCGCTGGTTACTTGATCTCGGCGAGCACCGTGCCCTGGGTGATGGCCGCACCGGCCTCCACCGCGAGTCCGGTGATGACGCCGTCCTTGTGCGCGGTCACCGGGTTCTCCATCTTCATCGCCTCGAGGACGACGACCAGGTCGCCCGCGGCGACCTCCTGTCCCTCCTCGACCGCGACCTTGACCACGGTGCCCTGCATGGGGGCGGTCACCGCGTCACCGGAGGCCGCCGCACCCGAGTGCGCCCCGCGCTTGCGCGGCTTGGGCTTCTTGCGGATGACACCGGCCTCGCCCGCGCTGCCGTTGGACAGGGCCAGATCGCCGGGCAGCGACACCTCGAGGCGACGGCCGCCGACCTCCACCACCACCGTCTGGCGGGGCCGGGCGTCCTCCTCGTCGAGGGGCTCGCCACCGGTGAAGGGCTCGATGGTGTTGTTCCACTCGGTCTCGATCCAGCGGGTGTGCACCGAGAAGCCGTTCTCGTCGCCGATGAACGCGGGGTCGGACACCACGGCGCGGTGGAACGGGATGACGGTGGCCAGCCCCTCGACGTGGAACTCGTCGAGGGCACGGCGCGAGCGGGCCAGCGCCTCCTCGCGGGTGGCGCCG
>NZ_LZJX01000011.1:0-515 GCF_001667595.1 Mycobacterium sp. E2989
TCCCATAGCGCGACGTGCACCGCCCAGTCGTCGCGCCCGAGCTCGGAGAATTCCCGCGTCCCGTCCAGCGGGTCCACGATCCACACCCGGTCCGCACGCAGCCGGACCGGATTGTCCACACCCTCCTCGGACAGCACCGCGTCGTCGGGGCGCTCGTCGGCCAGCGCTCCCATCAAGAAGTCATGGGATCGCTTGTCCCCCGCGGCTTTCCGCTCACTCGCTTCAGCCTCGGCGAACTCATCGCGGACCGTGAGCAGCAGCCGCCCGGCCTCGGTGGCCAGCCGCGCTGCCAGGTCGTGGTCATCCGTCAGCTGCAACGCCATCACATTCCTTAAGTTGGCAGTGTTGACCAACTTTACCCTGCCAACTCGATGCCTGCGGGCACCGCCCCGAACGGAGGGGTTCGGCCGTAATCTGGTGAACGTGAGCGGGGGAAACGTTCCTTCATTGAGCCGGTTGCGAAGCATTCCACGGGGGCGACTGATCGTCATCGGCGTTGTCTCGGCGGTAGCGCT
>NZ_LZJX01000012.1:0-27189 GCF_001667595.1 Mycobacterium sp. E2989
ACCCGGCCGATCCGGCCGAATCCGGGGGCGGGCACCCCCCGGCTCCCCGGCGTGATCTCGTAGCCGCAGACCCGGGCCTCCAGCCGGGTGGACGCCCCCTGCCAGTCGCCGTCGGTGACCAACACCGTGCACCCCTTGCTGCGGGCCCGCGCCACCACCGCCCGCGCCCGGGTCTGCGGCTACGAGATCACGCCGGGGAGCCGGGGGGTGCCCGCCCCCGGATTCGGCCGGATCGGCCGGGTGCGGCTGCAGGTCAGCGGGGTGTGTGCGGGACGACGGGTGACCGCCCGGGCGCGAGCCGGGTGAATCCCGGTGGCATCCCGGGTACTGGCCGTTTGGTGCATGGACTGGCCGGCGGTCGCGGCGGCCGCGGCCGCCGGGCTGTCCGCGACCGCCCCGGTGGCGGTCACGTTGGCCAATCGGGTGATCGCCTGCTCGGCGGCCGCCCGCGCGGCGGGAGTGCGGCGGGGGCTGCGGCGCCGGGAGGCGGCGGCCCGCTGCCCGCAGCTGCACGTCGCCACCGCCGACGCGGACCGCGACGCCCGCCACTTCGAAGCGGTCATTGCCGCAGTGGACGACCTGGTGCCGCGCGCCGAGGTGCTGCGGCCCGGGCTCTTGGTGCTGCCCGTGCGCGGGGCGGCCCGCTATTTCGGCTCCGAGGCCGACGCCGCCGAGCGGCTGATCGACGCGGTGGCTGTGAGTTCGGTGGCGGGCGCCGAGTGCCAGGTCGGGATCGCCGACCGGTTGTCCACCGCGGTCTTCGCGGCGCGGGCGGGTCGCATCGTCCCGGCGGGCGGTGACGCGAAGTTCCTGTCGGTGCTGTCGATCCGCCAGCTTGCCACCGAACCCAGCCTGTGCGGCCCCGGGCGCGAAGAGCTGACGGACCTGTTGTGGCGGATGGGGATTCGCACCATCGGCCAGTTCGCCGCGCTGTCGGCCACCGACGTGGCGTCCCGATTCGGCGCCGACGGGGTGGCCGCGCACCGGCTGGCCCGCGGCGAACCCGAGCGGGGACCGTCCGGGCGGGAGCCGCCGGAGGAGCTGGAGGCCGTGCTGGACTGCGACCCGCCGATCGACCGGGTCGACGCGGCGGCCTTCGCCGGGCGTTCGCTGGCCGCGGCGCTGCACCGGACGCTGATGGCCGCCGGGGTGGGCTGCACCCGGCTGGCCATTCACGCCGTCACCGCCAACGGCGAAGAGCTGCACCGGGTTTGGCGATGCGCCGAGCCGTTGACCGAGGACGCCACCGCCGACCGGGTGCGTTGGCAACTGGACGGCTGGTTGAGCAGCCGGACCGCGCGTCACCCCCGCCCGACGGCGGCGGTGACGCTGTTGCGGCTGCAGGCGGTCGAGGTGGTGTCGGCCGAGGCGTTGCAGTTGCCCTTGTGGGGTGGCCTGGGCGAGGAGGACCGGCTGCGGGCCCGCCGGGCCCTGGTGCGGGTGCAGGGCCTGCTCGGCCCGGAGGCGGTGCGCGTGCCGGTGCTGTCCGGCGGGCGCGGGCCGGCCGAACGCATCACGCTGACCCCCCTGGGCGACGAACCGGTTCCGCGGGCCGACCCGGTTCAGCCGTGGCCCGGCCGGCTGCCGGAGCCGTCGCCGGCGGTGTTGCTCGACGACGCGGTGGAATTGCTTGATGCCCAAGGGAACCCGGTGCGGGTGACCAACCGGGGGCTGTTCTCCGCCGACCCGGCGCGGCTGACCGGGCACGGCCAAGACGAGCGGCTGGACTGGTGGGCCGGCCCATGGCCGGTCGACGAGCGGTGGTGGGATCCCGACGTCGGAAAGGGCCGCACCGCCCGCGCGCAGGTCCTGCTGGAAGGCGAGCGGGCGTTTCTGCTGTGCTACCGCCAGCGGCGCTGGTACCTCGAGGGCAGCTACGAGTGAGTACACGCATCTCCGCCCGCTCGGCGACTAGGCTGACACGATGCCAACGACGTCGGAGCCCCCCGAGGGAAATGACTTAACGCCGCACTTCGACGATGTGCAGGCCCACTACGACCTGTCGGACGAATTCTTCCGGCTGTTCCTCGACCCGACCCAGACGTACAGCTGCGCCTACTTCGAGCGCGATGACATGACGCTGGAAGAAGCGCAGATCGCCAAGATCGACCTCGCGCTCGGCAAACTCGGGCTGAAGCCGGGCATGACGTTGCTCGACGTCGGCTGCGGTTGGGGCGCCACCATGATGCGCGCCGTCGAAAAATACGACGTCAACGTCGTCGGCCTCACCCTGAGCCGCAACCAGGCCGATCACGTCGAACAGCTGATCGCCCAATCCGACAGCCCACGTTCCGCGCGGGTCCTACTGGAGGGCTGGGAGCAGTTCGACGAGCCGGTGGACCGGATCGTCAGCATCGGCGCCTTCGAGCACTTCGGGCACGAGCGCTACGACGCGTTCTTCACCCTGGCGCATGACCTGTTGCCCGACGACGGAATCATGCTGCTGCACACCATCACCGGGCTGCACCCGACGGAGATGGCCGAGCGTGGCATGCCGCTTTCGTTCACGTTCGCCCGATTCATCAAATTCATTGTCACCGAGATCTTTCCGGGCGGGCGGCTACCGTCGATACCGATGGTGCAAGAGCGCGCCACCGCGAACGGCTTCACCGTGACCCGCGTGCAGTCGCTGCAGCCGCACTACGCCAAGACGCTCGACCTCTGGGCCGCCGCACTGCAGGCCAATAAGGACCAGGCCATCGCGGTGCAGTCCGAGGAAGTCTACGAGCGCTACATGAAATACCTGACCGGTTGTGCCGACGCATTCCGGATCGGATACATCGACGTCGATCAGTTCACGTTGCAGAAATGACCACGGCACGCCGGACACCGAGCGGCGCTTGAGCATCGACGGCTAGCGCCCTCAGCCCTGCCCGTCGCGCACCGCCCGCGCCCGCGCCATCAGCCCGGCGCCGCCGGGCAACGCCCCCACCACGGCGCGGGCCAGCCGATCGCGGCCCCGCACGCCGTCGGTCCTGGCCTGCCCGGCACGCAGGTGGCGCCAGCCCAGCGCCGCCCACGACGCCGCGACGGCGGCGTCGGTCACCCCGCCGCGGGCCCGGCGCCGGTCCACCGCGGCCAGGCCGAGCGCGGTGGCCGAGTGCACGGTGTCCACCCACACGCCGGCCGCCAGCACCTCCGGACCGGGATTGATCCCCGACAGCAGCGCCTGGACGATGTGACGTCCGCCCAGGATCCGGGTGACGACGAGCGCCTTGCGATCGACCTGCACGCCGTGAATGTGGTCAAGCACCTCGGACGGGGCGGCCAGCAGCACGGTGCCCCACCCCGCGCGCAGCACCTCGATGAAGCGAATCTTCATGGGGTACAGGGTAACCGGCGCGCGAAGGCCCCAACCCGGTCGATGAACCGGTCGAAGAACGCCGCCGCGTCGACGTCAACGCCGATCAGGGCGTTGGGCTTTCGGCGTCCCGACCAATCGGTCACCGTCATGGCGCGGGTCAGCGTCCCCGTCAGCTCGATGTCGACCGTCGCCGGGCGCGTGGTGACCAGCCCCGGGTCCAGCGCCGCGGCGGCGGCCAGCGGATCGTGCAGATGCGCCTGGTAGCCGTGGCCGTTGTCGTGGTAGGCCTCGAGGTAGAACCGCATCGCGTCCTCGACCACCCGGATCAGCGGGTTGGACGCCGTCGACCGGGTGCCGGGCTCGTCGTCCGCGCTCATCGGCGTCGCCGTCGACCCGGCGGCGGCCGCCAGCCTGGCGAGGTGATCCGGCGTCATCGCCACCTTGCGGGTCAGGTCCAAACCGCAGAGGATCGGAAGGCGCTCTGGCCCAACGACTTCGGGGTCCCAGGCGGCCAGCACCTCGGCGGCGGCCTCGGGGTCCACGCTGATGTTCCATTCCGCCACCGGCGTGGTGTTGCCCCGGTGATCGTAGGAACCGCCCATGACGACAAGCCGGCGCAACAGCGTCGGCAACGCCGGTTCGGCGCGCAGCGCCAACGCCAGATTGGTCAGCGGCCCGGTCGCGACGCCGATGAGCTCACCCGGAAAGGCGTGCGCGGCGCGCACCCAGGCGGTCGCCGAGTCGTGATCGGTGAGCCGGCGATCGGCGGGCGGCAGCTCGGCGTACCCCAGCCCCCGGGAGCCGTGGACCTTCGACGGCAGGCCCATGGGCCCCGACAGGGTCTCGTCGGAGCCCTTGGAGACCGGTATGCCGGTGACGGCGCACAGCTCGAGCAGGCCCAGGTTGTTCTCGCAAACCTGTTGCACGCCAACGTTTCCCCCGGTGGAGGCGATGCCGACCACGTCCGCGTCCGGGCTGGCGAAAAGGTACATCAGGGCCAGCGCGTCGTCCACGCCGGTGTCGACGTCGACGAAGACGGGGTTCACCGCGGTAACGATACCGGCGGCTACGGCCACGCCGAGGCGAAGGTGATCACCAGGACGTCACGCTGCGCGGGGCCCGAGCCGTCGATCGGCCGGATCGGGGAGACGCCGTGCAGCGTGCGGCGGTCGTCGCCCAGCATCAGCGTGCCGGGCTCGGCCAGCGTGGTCGCCAGCAACTGCCGGCCGTCGAGGTCGCACACGGTACTCTCGCCGCCGATGGCGTTGCGCCGCCCGACCAGCAGAGAGCTGACCAGGGTGACGCCGTCGCGGTGCATCCCCTCGGGCGTGGGATGGCCGCCCTCGTCCGTCAACGACCGGATCCGGAACAGATGCACCTTGACGTTCCAGTCCTGCACCCGGTCCAGGGCGTCCGCCACCCGGGCCAGCAGATCGATCAGCTTGCGCAGCAAGGGATCCCCAGCGAACGCCTCGGTCAGCGGCTCGAAGTCGCGGTCCTTGCCGATGTAGAGCGGATTGGAGTCCTCCGGCTGCACGAACGTGCTCCTGGGCATCGGTCGCAGCACCCCGTCGCGCAGGGAGTACTGGCCGTACCGGCGCAGCCGCTGCACGCCCAGCTCGGCCGCGTAGGGGTCGGGCCCCAGCCGCTGCCAATGCCGGGCGAACCGGGTCCACTCTTCGCGGCCGGCACCCAGGCTCCGCGTCACGTCGAACGAGGACATCACGGCGGCGCCGGTCGTGGCGACGAGCCGGGCCGCGGCGGCCACCGGGTCGGCGTCGGCCCGCTTCTCGGACAGAATCCGGGTCATCGCGCCGGAATACCGCAATCGCGCGCGGCGCAAACGCGTCGATTTACCAGTGCACTCCGGGCACCAAGCGCACCAGACGCTTGACTCCTCGCGGTGTCCGGATGCCCTTGGTGACCGCGCGGACGGGCCGCCTCGGCTTGCGCGGTGGCCGCGCAGCGGCGGCGGCCGGTTCGGCGGGCACGCCGCGGGCGGCGGCCGAGTCGGGGTAACCCAGGTACAGCTGGTGCAGGATGCGCCGGGACGTCCGCGGCGCGAAGTAGTTGCCCACCTCGGCCAGCGTGCCCAGCGGGGTGTCGATGCGGGCCGGCTTCTCGACCAGGCCGCGCACCACCATGGCGGCCGCGCGCTCCGGGCTGATGGCGGGCACCGGGTTGAGCCGGTGCGACGGCGCGATCATCGGCGTACGGACCAGGGGCATATGGATATTGGTGAACGTGATGTGGTCGGACAGCGTTTCCGACCCGACCACGTCGGCGAACGCGTCCAGCGCCGCCTTGGTGGGCAGATACGAGCTGTACTTGGGGTTGCGGGCCTGCACGCCGGCGCTGGAGACGTTGACCACGTGGCCGAAGCGGCGCTCGCGCCAGTGCGGCAGCAGCGCCAGCACCATGCGCACCGCACCGAAGTAGTTGACCGCCATCACTCGCTCGTAGTCGTGCAGCCGATCGGTCGAATTGACCACGGAGCGGCGAATCGATCGGCCCGCGTTGTTCACCAGGTAGTCGACGTGGTCGAAGCGCCCCAGGATGTCCTTGATGGTGTGCTCGACCGAGGTGGAATCGGTGACGTCGCAGGTGAAGGCGTGGGCGTCGCCCCCGCCGGCGCGGATCTCGGCGACCAGCTGGTCCAGCGCGTCGGCGTTGCGCGCCAGGGCGAACACGGTTGCGCCCCTTTCGGCGATGGCGATGGCCGCCGCCCGGCCGATGCCGCTGGACGCGCCGGTGATGATGACGTGCCTGCCCCGCAGCGGGGCTCGCGGATCGTCGCGGCGCGCCCGGTCGGGGTCGAGGTGCTCGGCCCAGTACCGCCACAGCCTGGGCGCGTAGTCGGAGAACTCGGGCACCTCGATGCCGGTGCCGCGCAACGCGTTCCGGGTCTGGTCGTTGACGAAGGTGGGCTTGAGGTCGACGAGGTCGAACACCTCGGCCGGGATGCCGAGCTGGGTGGCCGCCATGTTGCGCAGCACCCGGGCCCGCCCCCGCACCTTCAGCACCGGCGCGGCAACGGAGCCGGGCAGCGACCCCCGCGCGGGCGGCAGGCCCGCCGCCCTGGCGACGCCGCGGTAGATGCCGCGCAGCCCAACGGTTTTGGGGGCGGTCAGGTGGAACGTGCGGCCGTCACCACCCTCGGCGTGCACGAGCGCGACCAGCGCGTCGACGACGTAGTCGACCGGCACGATGTTGGTGCGCCCGGTGTCGGGCAGCAGGACGGGTGTCAGCGACGGCAACGCCGCCAGCTTGGCCAGCACGCCGAAGAAGTAGTACGGCCCGTCGACCTTGTCCATCTCGCCGGTGCGCGAATCGCCCACGACCACCGCCGGCCGGTAGATCCGGTAACGCAGTCCCGGGGCCGAGCGCACCAGCAGCTCGGCCTCGAACTTCGTCCGGTGGTACGGGCTGGGCAGGCGCTGGCCGACGTCGAAGTCGTCCTCGGTGTACTCGCCGGGGAAGTCGCCCGCCACGGCGATCGAGGACACGTGGTGCAACGTCGCGCCCAGCCGCTGCGCCAGCCCGACGACGGCGCGGGTGCCGTCGACGTTGGTGGCCCGCTGCTGCGCCTCGTCGGCGGTGATGTCGTAGATCGCCGCGCAGTGCACGACGTGGTCGACCCGGCCCAGCTCGGCGACGGTCTCGTCGGCCAGCTCCAGCTCCGGCAGCGCCGCGACCAGCGGCTTCGCCCGCTCACCCCACTCGGCCGCCAGGCGTTCGAAGCGGCCCAGCGACTCCCGGCGGACCAGCACCCACACCTGGGCATCGGGCCGGCCGTCCAGCAGGCGACTCACGACGCGGCGACCAATAAACCCGGTACCGCCGGTAACGACATACCGCATGCAGCCCATCGTGGCGGTCGCGACCGCCCGCGTCAACCGTGGCGTAGGGAGGTCAGTTGTGGAAGTCCTTGATGCCGTCCCACTCCACCAAGGTCCAGCCGTAGAGCGGGTTGCCGGTGATCACCACGCGGCCGACGTTGGGCAGGGGGTGGCTGGTCAGCAACGAGTCCTTGGCGTTCTTGGTGTTCATCAGCGTCCAGTACTCGATGGCGAACTTGTGCGAGAACACCACCGGGTCGTGCTGGCCGCTGTTGTAGACCTTCGCGATGGCGGCGGTGAACTGTTCGTTGAACTCCTTGCCGCTGACCGACCCGGGGATGCTGTCCTGCGTGTCGCCGCGGAGCCAGTCCGCCGGCGCCAGCAGATACGTCGCGTTCTCCTGCGGGATCGGTTTGCCCTCGAACCAGCCCGCGTTGATCTCCTGAATGCCCTGCAGCACCTCGACCTGCTTGCCCAGCTCCGAGGCCAGCGGCGCGGCGGTCTGCTGGGTGCGGACCATGGTGGAGGCGTAGATGCCGTCGTAGTCCTTGTGGCCCGCCTGGTGCGCGACTTGCTGGGCCTGCCCCTGGCCCTCGGGGGTCAGGCTTGGCCCGGGCACCGAGGTGTCGATGATCCCGCTGGCGTTGGATGCCGACTGGGCGTGCCGGATGAACGTGATCGTGATGCTGCGCGCCTGCGGTGTCCCGCCGCAGGCCCCGACGACGAGGACCGCGGTCAGCGCCGCGACGGCCTTCGAGACATTCCGGATCAAGCTGCGCTTCGGCATGGCAAATAGCCTGCCCTGCCGACGGCATCGGTGGGAAGGGTTTGCGATGGTTAAGTGGAGAAATTACTTGCGAAGGAGACTCAGATGGCGATTGACCCGAGTGCCGTCGGCGCGGTGACCGAACCGATGCTGTTCGAGTGGACCGACCGGGACACGCTGCTGTATGCGCTCGGCGTCGGCGCCGGCCTGGACGACCTGTCGTTCACCACCGAGAACAGCCACGGCATCGATCAGCAGGTGCTGCCCACCTACGCCGTGATCTGTTGCCCGGCGTTCGGGGCGGCCGGCAAGGTCGGAACGTTCAACTGGGCCATGCTGTTACACGGCTCGCAGGAAATCCGGTTGCACGCGCCGCTGCCGCCGGCCGGGAAGCTGTCGGTGGTCACCGAGGTCGCCGACATCCAGGACAAGGGCGAGGGCAAGAACGCGATCCTGGTGTTGCGCGGCCGGGGCACCGACCCGGACTCGGAGAAGCTGATCGCCGAGACGCTCACCACCCTGGTGATCCGGGGCGAGGGCGGGTTCGGGGGCGTGCCGGGTCAGCGGCCGGTGGCCCCGGAGATCCCCGACCGCGAGCCCGACGCCCGGGTGGCGTTGCCCACCCGGGAAGACCAGGCGCTGATCTACCGGCTGTCCGGTGACCGCAACCCGCTGCACAGCGATCCGTGGTTCGCGCGGGAGCTGGCCGGGTTCCCGAAGCCGATCCTGCACGGGCTGTGCAGCTACGGGGTGACGGGCCGCGCGCTGGTCGCCGAACTCGGCGGCGGGACCGCGGCCAATGTCACCTCGATCGCCGCGCGGTTCACCTCTCCGGTGTTCCCCGGCGAGACGCTGACCACCATGATCTGGCGAACCGAGCCGGGCAAGGCGGTGTTCCGCACCGAGGCCTCGGGGGCGGAAGGTTCCGGCCCCCGGGTGGTGCTCGACGACGGCGCGGCGGAATACGTGCAGGCCTAGCCGGACAGCTCGCGCGCCAGCCGGGCGGTGAACTCGCTGGCGCGCTCGGGGCTGTCCAGTGCGAACTGCGCCGCGGTGGCGCGGTCGCCGTCGTCGTAGTGCCGCACCAGGATTGGCACGCCACCGTCGTGGACCGCGTCGAATGCGTCCTCGTCGGTGATGTCGTCGCCGAGGTAGACCGGCGTCTGGGCGCCGGGTTCGGCCTCGGTTAGGTGATCGAGCACCCAGCGCAGCGTTTTGCCCTTGTCCCAATCCAGGTCCGGGCGCAGCTCGATGACCTCGCGGCCGGTGGTCACCCGCAGGCCGTCGCGGCGGCCCGCCGCGCGCACCGCGGCCGCCACCTCGCCGACGCGGTCCCGGGCGGCGTTGCGGTAATGCACGGCGACCCCAAAGCGCTTGTGTTCCACCACGACACCGTCGATGGCGCCCAGTCGTTCGCGCAGCTCGCCGGCCGCGCCCTCCAGCACCGGAATGGCCGCCGCGGCGGCGTCGTTCTGGTGGTGCGTGCCGTCGGGCGCGGTCAGCTCGAACCCGTGGCTGCCGGCGTACCATATCCCTTGCACGCCAACTCGTTTCGTGACGTCGGCCAGGTCGCGGCCCGACAGCACCGCGACCGGGCACCGCGCGGCCAGCTGCCGCAGGGCATCGGTGGCGCCGGCGACCGGGACGGCGGCGTCGGGGTCGTTGACGATGTCGGACAGCGTGCCGTCGAAGTCGAAGAACACCGCCGGTCGCCGCGCGGCCAGGTGGTCGAGGGCTTCCAGCGCGTCGGGCAGCTGCGACATCCGCCGGTCCCCGGTGCGGACGGCGACCTCGCGCAGGTCGGCGACGACCGCGTCCGCGCCGGCGTCCCGCAATGCGTCGCCGTGCCCGGTGCCGATCACCAACGCGAAGCCGCCGGCCCGCGCGGCGGCGACGCCCGCCGCGTCGGCGGTTACCACCGCGCATCGACCGGGCCGCACGCCCAGGTCGTCGGCCGCCCTTGACAGGTCCTCGGGCGAGGAGAAAACCGCGGCACCGACGCCGATCTCGCGCAGTTGCCCATCCAGGACGGGGTCGGGCGCGTCGAACAGCACCGCGTCATGGCGGCGCGGGTCGATGATCACCGACCCGGAATCTGGCATGACCCAACCTTCTCACGCCGGCCGGGCCGGGCGGGAGTGGGTCAGCGCCGCGCTTGCCCCGGCGGGCGCGGCCCCGGTGCCCGGTGCGGAAACGTTCGCTTGCGGCGCCGATCGCTGAGCAACAGCACCGAGTCACCGCTGAGCGCCACCAGCCGCGCCATGCCCAGTTCGATGCCGGCGGCCAATTGCTTGACGTCGAACCCGGCGCCGGGCTCGGCGGTGATGCCGAACACCAGCTCATCGCCGTAGCTGAGCACCGCGACCCCGGTGCTCAGCTGGACGGCGGTCGGGGGAATGGGCAGCAGGCGCTCCATCGTCTGGCCCATCAGGCGCAGCCGGTGACGGGGCCCGGGCACGCTGGTCGCCAGCGTCACGATGGCGCGCTGCGGCAGCCGGGAGAGCAACGCATTGACGTTGTCCCGCAACACCGTTGGCAATGAATCGAGCGCCGACTCGAGCATGCCGCGGGCTGGCGGCGGGCCGGTTTCCCTTTCCTTCCACCGGATCTGCACGGTCCGCAACCGCTGGACCGGGTCGTCGTGTTCGACCGGCAGGTACGGCGATTGGACCGGCGCCGGCACCAGCGCACGCAGCGAGTCCGGCCGCGGCTCCTCGCCGCGGCCGAGCAGCACCGTCCGGAAGCCCTCGGTGGCGGCGGCGAGCGCGACGTCGTTGACGGTCACCCCGAATTTGCGGCACACGCGGTCGACCTCGGCGATCGGGACCCGCACCGTGGCGTAGCGCCGCAGGGTGGCCCGGTCGGGCGTCCGCAGGCCGGGCAGGACCGCGCCGACGACGGCCCCGGTGGTCGCCCAGGACGCCCGCCACAACGTGTCGGCCCAGCCCGGTCGCCGCACCGGCTGCCGCGCAACCTGTTTCGCGCCGGGGGGATCTGCGAAGGTGGCGTCGTCGGCGTCGTCGCAAAGCCTGCTGAGCAGGTGGGCGGGCGACTTGCCGTTCAGCAGGCGGTGATGGATCTTCATCAGGATCGCCCACCGGTTGCCCTTGAGGCCCTCGATCATCCAGCACTCCCAGGGCGGACGGTCGAGGTCCAGGGGGCGCTCGAGGGCGTGGGCAATGGCCCGGGACAGCTCGGTGTCGTCACCCGGCCGCGGGATCGCCACCCGGTGCACGTGCTGGGTGAGGTCGAATTCCGGGCAGTCGACCCAGTCCTGGTCCGCCGGGTGCGCGGGTAGCACCTGGGTGCAGCGCGGTATCGACCGAATGCGTTCCGCCAGAAGCGCTTCGAGACGCCGGTAATCGGGGGCGGCGCCGTCGACGATGGCGACCGCGCCGATCGCCAGGCCGGCGTGCTGGTCGGCGTCGTGAGCGTTCAGGAACGCCGCGTCCGGTGACCTCACCTGCGCCATGTTCTCCCCGCCGCCAATCTGCCCTCGTACCAGTGTCCGCCTGCCCGCGCGCCCGCGGTAGGCCCGCGGCGTTAAGAGCTTGTTTAGGAGTTGACGATCGGTTTAACAACGGTTGGCCTGCGCCGGAGGTAATTCGAACAAACATTCGATAGACTGGCGCGGTGGGCTGGTTTAACGGTCCGCCGAGCTGGGCGGAGATGGAGCGCGTCCTCGACAGCAAGCCGCGCCACGCCGGCGTGCCGGTGGTCCCCGGGGAGGATGCCCCCCTATCGTCCAAGCGCGGCACGTACCGGCCGCCGGACGACGCCCGGCCGACCCGCACGTCGGTCGCTTATGCCGAGTTGCACGCGCATTCGGCGTTCAGCTTCCTCGACGGGGCCAGCACGCCGGAGGAGATGGTCGAGGAGGCGGCCCGGCTGGGCCTGCGCGCTCTGGCGCTCACCGATCACGACGGCCTGTACGGGGCGGTGCGGTTCGCCGAGGCGGCCGCCGAACTCGACCTGCGCACCGTGTTCGGCGCCGAGCTGTCGCTGGGGCCGGGCGCCCGCACCGAGACGCCCGATCCGCCCGGCCCGCACCTGCTGGTGCTGGCCCGCGGCCCGGAGGGCTACCGGCGGCTGTCGCGGCAGCTTGCCGCGGCGCACCTGGCCGGCGGGGAGAAGGGCAAGCCGCGCTACGACCTCGACGCGCTCACCGAGGCGGCCGGCGGCCACTGGCACATCCTGACCGGGTGCCGCAAAGGCCATGTCCGCCAAGCGTTGTCGCAAGGCCCGGAAGCCGCGCAGCGGGCGCTGGCCGATCTGGTGGACCGGTTTGGCGCACATCGGGTCAGCATCGAGTTGACCCACCACGGTCACCCGCTCGACGACGAACGCAACGCGACGCTGGCCGGGCTGGCGTCCCGCTTCGGCGTCGGCGTGGTCGCCACCACCGGGGCGCATTTCGCGGGGCCGTCACGGCGCAGGCTGGCCATGGCGATGGGCGCCATCCGGGCGCGGCAGTCCCTGGACGCCGCGGCCGGATGGCTGGCCCCGCTGGGTGGTTCGCACCTGCGGTCCGGCGAGGAGATGGCCCGGCTGTTCGCGCAGGTGCCTTTTGGAGGCCCCGACGCGGTGACCGCCGCCGCCGAGCTCGGCGAGCAGTGCGCGTTCGGGCTGGCGCTCATCGCGCCGCAGCTGCCGCCCTTCGACGTGCCCGCCGGGCACACCGAGGACAGCTGGCTGCGGCAGCTGACCATGGTGGGTGCGCGGGACCGTTACGGGCCGCCCGACAGGGCGTCACGTGCCTACGCCCAGATCGAGCATGAACTGAAAGTGATTGAACGGCTTACGTTTCCGGGCTACTTCCTGGTGGTGCACGACATCGCCCGGTTCTGCCGCGAGAACAACATCCTGTGCCAGGGCAGGGGATCGGCGGCCAATTCCGCGGTCTGTTATGCCCTCGGCGTCACCGCGGTGGATCCGGTGGCCAACGAGCTACTGTTCGAGCGGTTCCTGTCGCCCGCCCGCGACGGGCCGCCCGACATCGACATGGACATCGAGTCGGACCAGCGCGAGAAGGTCATCCAGTACGTCTACGACAAATACGGCCGCGACTACGCTGCCCAGGTCGCCAACGTCATCACCTACCGGGGCCGGATCGCGGTGCGCGACATGGCCCGCGCCCTGGGCTTCTCGCAGGGGCAACAGGACGCGTGGAGCAAACAGATCGGCCACTGGAACGGGTTGGCCGATTCGCCCGACGTCGAGGGCATCCCGCCGCAGGTGGTCGACCTGGCCAACCAGATCCGGAACCTGCCGCGGCACATGGGCATCCATTCCGGCGGCATGGTGATCTGCGACCGGCCGATCGCCGATGTGTGCCCGGTGGAGTGGGCGCGCATGGAGAACCGCAGCGTCCTGCAATGGGACAAAGACGACTGCGCGGCAATCGGTTTGGTGAAGTTCGACCTGCTCGGGCTGGGCATGCTCTCGGCGCTGCACTACGCCATCGACCTGGTGGCCGAGCACAAGGGGATCGAGGTCGACCTGGCCCGCCTCGACCTCTCCGAGCCGGCGGTGTACGAGATGCTGGCCCGCGCCGATTCCGTCGGCGTGTTCCAGGTGGAGTCGCGGGCGCAGATGGCCACGTTGCCCCGGCTGCGGCCGCGGATCTTCTACGACCTGGTGGTGGAGGTCGCGCTGATCCGCCCCGGCCCCATCCAGGGCGGATCGGTGCACCCCTACATCCGGCGGCGCAACGGCCTGGACCCGGTGACCTACGACCACCCGTCCATGGAATCGGCGCTGCGAAAGACATTGGGGGTGCCGCTCTTTCAGGAGCAGTTGATGCAGCTGGCGGTGGACTGCGCCGGCTTTTCGGCCGCCGAGGCCGACCAGCTGCGGCGCGCCATGGGGTCCAAGCGCTCCACCGAACGCATGCGACGGTTGCGCGGGCGGTTCTACGAGGGCATGCGCGCGCTGCACGGCGCCCCCGACGAGGTGATCGACCGGACCTACGAAAAGCTGGAAGCCTTCGCCAATTTCGGCTTCCCGGAGAGCCACGCGCTGTCCTTCGCGTCGCTGGTGTTCTACTCGTCGTGGTTCAAGCTGCACCACCCGGCGGCGTTCTGCGCGGCGCTGCTGCGCGCGCAGCCGATGGGCTTCTATTCGCCCCAGTCGCTGGTGGCCGACGCGCGCCGGCACGGCGTGACGGTGCACGGGCCGGACGTCAACGCCAGCCTGGCGCATGCCACCCTCGAGAACGGCGGGACGGAGGTGCGCCTGGGCCTTGGCGCCGTGCGGCACATCGGCGACGACCTCGCCGAGCGGCTGGTGCAGGAGCGAAAGACCAACGGCGCCTTCGCTTCCCTGCTGGACCTGACCACCCGGTTGCAGCTGTCGGTGCCGCAGACCGAGGCGCTGGCGACGGCCGGTGCGCTGGGCTGCTTTTCCATGTCCCGGCGCGAGGCGTTGTGGGCGGCCGGGGCGGCCGCCACCCAGCGCCCGGACCGCCTGCCCGGGGTGGGCTCGTCGTCGCACATCCCGGCGCTGCCCGGGATGAGCGAGCTGGAACTGGCCGCGGCCGACGTGTGGGCCACCGGCGTCTCCCCGGACAGTTACCCGACGCAGTTCCTGCGGGCGGACCTGGACGCGATGGGTGTGGTGCCCGCCGAGAAGCTGCTTTCGGTGCCCGACGGCGATCGGGTGCTGATCGCCGGTGCGGTGACCCACCGGCAACGGCCCGGCACGGCCCAGGGGGTGACGTTTCTCAACCTCGAGGACGAGACCGGAATGGTCAACGTGCTGTGCACGCCGGCGGTGTGGGCGCGGCACCGCAAGCTGGCCAACACCGCCCCGGCGATGCTGGTGCGCGGCCAGGTCCAAAACGCCAGCGGCGCCGTCACCGTCGTCGCCGAGCGGCTAGGGCGCATCACGCTGGCGGTCGGCTCGAAGTCGCGCGACTTCCGCTGAGCCGCCCGGGCCGCCAAGACCACCGCGCCGAACGTGCAGTCACGGCGAAATTTCGCCAAAACTTCGCCGTCAGTGCACGTTCGGCGCGGCCGAAGCGGTTGTCGAGCCGTTTGCGCGGAAAGGCACACAGCACATGCGCCGCGCCGTACGCTACTGCAAACAGATCGCTGGGAATCGGCTGTATTGATCGAGGGTGTCAAGGGAGTCGAAATGAGATTCAAGCCCGTTCGCCACGGCGCCGCGATGCTGGGTTGTGCTGCGGCGCTTGTTCTTTCGCCCGCCGCCGCCAGCGCCGATCCGCCGGACCCGCACCAGCCGGACATGACGAAGGGCTTCTGCCCGGGCGGTCGATGGGGATACGGCAATCTGGCCGTGTGCGACGGCGAGAAGTATCCCGACGGCTCGTTTTGGCACCAGTGGATGAAAACCTGGATAGTCGGCCCGCAGTTCTATTACGACTGCGTCGGCGGCGACGAACCCCTGCCGGGGCCGCCTCCGCCGGGCGGCTGCGGCGGGGCGATCCCGCCCGGCGAGCCGCCCCCGCCCGCAAGCTGACCGGGACCGATCACGACTAGGCCTCCGGTGTCGTCCAGACCCGGGTCGGGGTGATCGCCAACCGGGTGCTGAACGCCTCCATCGACATGCCCGTCTCCGACTCCAATTCCTCGGCGAGCGTCCGGTATTTCGCCCAGTAGGGCGCGTCGTCCCGGCAGTTCACGCCGGTCGCGTCGACCGTCGCGGTGCCCCCGATGACGATGATGCCGCCGCCGCTGCCGTCGGAATCCAAATTGAGGCTCACCTCGGGATGCCTCTTGATATGGGCGACTTTGGCGGCTTGCGGCAACGTGTACACCGTGAGCCTGGTGCCGTCGAAGTAAAACCAGACCAGCCGGGGAACCGGTTGACCCGATTTGGCGACGGTGGTCAGCCAGCCGAAGTTGTCCGACTCGAGCCGCTGGGAAACCTCTTGTGTCAGTTCGACGCTCATAGGCCGAATGTAACCTCCAAACATGACCCTCAACTTGTCCGTCGACGAAGTCCTCACCACCACCCGCTCGGTCCGCAAACGCCTCGACTTCGACAAGCCGGTACCCCGCGAGGTGCTTATGGAATGCCTCGACCTGGCGCTGCAGGCGCCCACCGGATCCAATTCGCAGGGCTGGCAGTGGGTGTTCGTCGAGGACGCGGACAAGAAGAAGGCGATCGGCGACGTCTATCTGAAGAACGCCCGCGCCTATCTGAGCTCACCCGCTCCCGAATACGCCGAGGGGGACACCCGCGAGGAGCGGATGGGCAAGGTGCGCGACTCCGCGACCTACCTCGCCGAACACATGCACGAGGCGCCGGTGTTGCTGATTCCCTGCATCTTTGGCCGGGAGGAGAAGCAGCCGCTGGGCGGCGTGTCGTTCTGGGCGTCGCTGTTCCCGGCGGTCTGGAGCTTTTGCCTGGCGCTGCGCTCACGCGGGCTGGGGTCGTGCTGGACGACGCTGCACCTGCTCGGTGACGGTGAAAAGCAGGTCGCCGACGTGGTGGGCATCCCGTTCGACGAGTACAGCCAGGGCGGGCTGTTCCCCATCGCCTACACCAAGGGCACCGACTTCCGCCCGGCCAAGCGGCTGCCCGCCGAGCAGCTCACCCACTGGAACACCTGGTAATCAGGTTTGCAGAGGCCAAACCTCGACGACCCCGTGCGCGACCGCACACGGCGTCTGGCTCACCCGCTCGATCGCCGCGTCGATGTCCTCGGCCTCGACCACCGCGAACCCCGCGATCGGCAACGCCGAGCGCAGGAAGGGGCCGGGCTCGATCCGCACGCCCGCGCCGTCCGGGTTGCGCACCTGCACGGGTTGTCCGGCTCGGCCGACGAGGGCGCCGGCCGCGCTGAGCTCGTCGTCGCGAGCGTGCGCGGCGCGTTTGCGGTCGTCGCTCAACTGGTGGTATCCGGCCGCTTCGCCGTAACCGATCGTGATGAAGGTGGGCATATCAATGTTGACCGCCGCCGGCCGCGGAACTCATCGCTAGACACCGCCCGGGTAGCCGTGCTGGCGCCAGGCCTCGTAGACGGCGACGGCCGCGGCGTTGGACAGGTTCAGCGAGCGGCGGCCGGCCAGCATCGGGATGCGCACCTGCTCGGTGATGTGCTCGTCGGCCAGCGTCGCGGCGTCCAGCCCGGTGGGCTCGGGCCCGAACATCAACACGTCGCCCGCCCGGTAGCGGACGTCCGCGAACGACGTGGGCGCGTGCGACGTGAACGCGAACACCCGGGCCGGCGTGAGCGCCTCCCACGCGGCCGCGAGCGAGGCGTGGACCGTGACCGACGCCAGGTCGTGGTAGTCCAGCCCGGCCCGCCGCAGCTTGGGCTCGGACAGGTCGAAGCCCATCGGCTCGACCAGGTGCAGTTCGCAGCCCGTCGCCGCCACGGTCCGGATCGCGTTGCCCGTGTTCGGGGGGATGCGCGGGCAGTAAAACATCAGCTTGAACACAACGCGATAATGGTCGCATGGTCGAGCAGAGCCTCTGGATGCAGAAAGTCGCTGCCGATCCAGGACATTCGCGCTGGTACATCGAGCGGTTCCGGGCGATGGCCCGCGCCGGCGACGACCTGGCCGGCGAGGCCCGCTTCGTGGACGCGATGGCGCCGCGCGGTGCCCGCATCCTCGACGCCGGTTGCGGGCCCGGCCGCCTCGGCGGGTACCTGGCCGCCGCCGGCCACCACGTCGTCGGCGTCGACGTCGATCCGGCGCTGATCGAAGCGGCCGAGCAGGATCACCCCGGCCCGCGCTGGCTGGTCGGCGACCTCGCCGAGCTCGACCTGCCCGCGCGCGGCATCGCCGAACCGTTCGACGTGATCGTGTCCGCCGGCAACGTGATGACGTTCCTGGCGCCGAGCACGCGGCGCTGGGTGCTGGGCCGCCTGCGCGCCCACCTCGGCGGCGAGGGCCGGGCGGCGATCGGCTTCGGCGCCGGCCGCGACTACGGGTTCGCCGAGTTCCTGGGCGACGCGACGGCCGCCGGGTTCGAGCCCGACCTGCTGCTGTCCACCTGGGATCTCCGCCCGTTCACCGATGACTCGGACTTCCTCGTCGCGGTCCTCCGCCCGGCTTAGCGGCTGTCATTGGCGGCGACCCGCCGTGCCCGGCTGCGCCGCGCTTGCGATCGCCGCGTTTGCCAGGATCGTCCGCCCGTGCGCGGCACCACCTTGGAGGAGCCTGTCTGCTCAGTACGGACTGTGGTGACCTGGACCGCGGGCTGTCATACTCGTCGGATTGCCACGTTGACGCGCTCGCGCCCCTCCGGCGTGGCACGGGTGGATAAAGCAGGAAGTCTCATGAGCCTCTCGTTTTCTCGAGCGCTGACCATCAGCGCAGCGGCCGGTCGCGCGGCCGCGGCGACGTGACCATGTTCGCCCGCCCGGCCCACGCGGCCGAGGCGGTCCGGTCCGAGTCGCCGCAGGTCCACGCCGACCCGGCGCCGGCCAAACGCCCCCCGGCCTGGTCGCTGAGCAACTGGCCGGTCCGGTGGAAGGTCCTGGCGATTGTGCTGGTCCCGCTGGTGCTGGCGACGGCGTTCGGGGCGCTGCGGATCCAGGGCGCGATGGCGAACTCGGGCGGCCTGCGGCTGGCCGCCGCCCGCGCGGACCTGGTGCCGGTGGTCACCAAGTACATGTCGGCGCTGGACGTGGCCCTGCTGGCGGGCAGCACCGGGCGCGACGTCGACGGCGCCAAGAAGAACTTCGAGGCCCGCAAGTACGAGCTGGACACCCGGCTGCGCGACACCGACGTGACCCCCGAGGTCCGGTCGGGGGTGAACAACCTGCTCGACGGCGGCCAGATGCTGGTGAACAAGGCGTCCGACAACGGCCTCGGTTTGCGGGAACGGGTGACCCTCTACGCCCCGATCCTGCTGAATGCGGAGGACGTCATCAACGCCTCGGTGCGCGTTGACGACGAGAAGATCCGCGCCCAGACCCAGGGCCTGAGCCGGGCGGTCGGGGCCCGCGGGCAGATGACCATGCAGAAGATCCTGGTCACCCGCGGCGCCGACCTGCCCGAGCCGCAGCTGCGCACCTCGATGATCACCCTGGCCGGCACCGAGCCGTCGACGCTGTTCGGGATGAGCGAGGTCCTCGGCGCCGGTTCGCCCGCGGCCAAGACCCTGCAGCAGCAGTTGGTGACCCGGATGGCGATCATGTCCGATCCGGCCAGCGTGCTCGTCGACAACGCCGACCTGCTGCGCTCGATCCAAACCACCGACGACATCGCCGATCAGGTGATCAGGGACGCGACCGCGTCGGTGACCAAGGCCGTGCACGCCCAGGCCGCCGACAAGCGCAACGCCGCGATCCTCGACACCGTCCTGGTGCTGTCCGCCATCGTGATCGCGCTGGTGGTCGTGCTGCTGGTGGCGCGCGCGCTGGTGCGGCCCTTGCGGATCCTGCGCGACGGCGCCCTCAAGGTGGCCCACACCGACCTCGAGGAGGAGATCGCCCGGGTCAAGGCCGGCGGCGCCGAGCCGACGCCGGAGCCGCTGCCCGTGTACACCACCGAGGAGATCGGCCAGGTCGCGCACGCGGTCGACGAACTGCACACCCAGGCCCTGCTGCTCGCCGGCGACGAGGCCCGGCTGCGGCTGCTGGTCAACGACATGTTCGAGACCATGTCGCGGCGCAGCCGGTCGCTGGTGGACCAGCAGCTGTCGCTGATCGACCGGCTGGAGCGCAACGAGGAGGACCCCGAGCGCCTGGACAGCCTGTTCCGGCTGGACCACCTGGCCGCGCGGCTGCGCCGCAACAGCGCCAACCTGCTGGTGCTCGCCGGCGCGCAACTCGCCCGCGACCAGCGCGACCCGGTGCCGCTGTCGACCGTGCTCAACGCCGCGGTGTCGGAGGTCGAGGACTACCGCCGCGTCGAGATCGCCGGGCTGCCGGAGAACGCCACGCTGATCGGCGCGGCCGCCGGCGGCGCGATCCACCTGTTCGCCGAGCTGATCGACAACGCCCTGCGCTACTCGCCGCCCGCGACGCCCGTGCGGGTGTCGGCGGCCCGCGGCGGGGACGGCGGAGTCGTGGTGCGGGTCGCCGACTCCGGCCTGGGCATGAACGACACCGACCGGCGGATCGCCAACATGCGGCTGCAGGCCGGCGGCGAGGTCAGCCCCGACAACGCCCGGCACATGGGCCTGTTCGTGGTCGGCCGGATCGCGGCCCGGCACGGCATCCGGGTGGGGCTGCGCGGCCCGGCGGCCAACGAGGCGGGCTCCGGAACCACCGCCGAGATCTACCTGCCGCCGACGATCCTCGAGGGCACGGCCGCGGCCCAGCCCGCCCGGGTGGCCCGGATCCGGGCGGTGTCCTCGCCCAGCGCGCAACCCGCCGCCCCGGCGCCCGAAGCCGAACGCAAGCCGGAGCCCGCCGCCCAGGAGGCCGCGCCGTCCGTCACCCTGCTGCCGCGCCGCAACCCCGGTTCCAGCGGTATCACCGAGGTGCCCGACGCGCCCGCCCCGCGGCTCGCCGCAGACCGAGATGTCGCGCAGCGCCGCGAAGCCGCCCGAGGTGGCCAACCTGGCGACCAAGATGTTCCAGGCGCTCATGCCGTCGCGATCCGGCGCGATGCCGAAGCCGTCCGGCGCGATCACGATCGGCCGGTCCACCGACAACGACATCGTCATCCAGGACGTGCTCGCCTCCCGCCATCACGCGTTTTTGACCCAGACGCCGCTGGGCACCGAGATCCGCGACGCGCACAGCGTCAACGGCACCTTCGTCAACGGCGTGCGGGTGGGGTCCGCGGTGTTGACCGAGGGCGACGTGGTCACCATCGGCAACGTCGACCTGGTGTTCACCCGCGACACCCTGCTGCGCCGCACCGAGGCCGCGACGCGCACCGGCGGCCTGGAAGTGAACTCCGTCTGCTACACCGTCGAGCAGAACAAGCAACTGCTCGACCACATCTCGCTGACCGCGCGGCCCGGCACGCTGACCGCCATCATCGGCGGCTCGGGCGCGGGCAAGACCACGCTGTCGCGGGTGATCGTGGGCTACACCAGCCCCACGTCGGGCTCGGTGACCTTCGAGGGCCACGACATCCACGCCGAGTACGCGACGATGCGCAGCCGGATCGGGATGGTCCCGCAGGACGACGTCGTGCACCGCCAGCTGACCGTCAACCAGGCCCTGAACTACGCCGCCGAGCTGCGCCTGCCGCCCGACACCAGCAAAGCGGAGCGGGCCCAGGTCGTCGCGCAGGTCCTCGAAGAACTCGACATGACCAAGCACGCCGAGACCCGGGTCGACAAGCTGTCGGGCGGGCAGCGCAAGCGCGCCTCGGTGGCCCTCGAGCTGCTCACCCAGCCGTCGCTGCTGCTGCTCGACGAGCCGACGTCCGGCCTGGACCCGGCGCTGGACCGGCAGGTCATGCTGATGCTGCGCCAGCTCGCCGACGCCGGTCGCACGGTGCTGGTGGTGACCCACTCGGTGTCGTATCTGGACGTGTGCGACCAGATCCTGCTGGTCGCGCCGGGCGGCAAGACCGCCTTCTGCGGGCCGCCCGACCAGGTCGAGGCGGCCATGGGCACCCGCAACTGGGCCGACATCTTCGCCAAGGTGGGAGCCGACCCGGACGAGGCGAACCGCCGGTTCAAGGAACGCGACCAGGGGTCGTCGCGGCCACCCTCCCCGCAAAGCCCGGCCGACCTTGGCGAGCCGCCGAAGACCGACCTGTGGCGGCAGCTGTCCACGATCGCCCGCCGCCAGGTGCGCCTCGTGGTATCCGACCGCGGCTACACGATCTTCCTGGCGATCCTGCCGTTCCTCATCGGGGCGTTGTCGCTGACCGTGAAGGGCCCGCATCCCGGCCTCGGCCCCGCCGACCCGCTCGGCCCGGCCCCCACCCAGCCGCAGTACATCATGGTGCTGCTGAACATCGGCGCCGTCTTCATGGGCACCGCCCTGACCATCCGCGACCTGATCGGCGAGCGCCCGATCTTCCGGCGGGAGCAGGCCGTCGGCCTGTCCACCACCGCCTACCTGCTGGCCAAGATCGCGGTGTTCTGCGTCTTCGCGACGCTGCAGGCGGCCATCGCGACCATCATCGTGCGGCTGGGCAAGGGCGCGCCGACCGCGCACCCGCCGTTCTTCGGCAACTCCACGTTCTCGCTGTTCGTCACCGTCGCAGGCACCTGCGTGGCGTCGGCGATGCTGGGGCTGCTGCTGTCGGCCCTGGCGCAGTCCAACGAACAGATCATGCCGCTGCTGGTGGTGTCGATCATGTCGCAGCTGGTGTTCTCCAGCGGGATGATCCCCGTCTATCAGCGCTTCGGCCTCGAGCAGCTCGCGTGGCTGACACCCGCGCGGTGGGGCTATGCCGCGGGCGCCTCGTCGATCGACTTTCCGTCGCTGGTGAAGGTCAAGCAGATCCCGACCAACGACCCGATCTGGCAGCACTCCAAGCACATCTTCGTGTTCGACATGCTCATGCTCGCGGCGCTGTCGATCGGCTACACCGCCTACGTCCGCTGGCACATCCGGCTGAAACGTTGACATGACGCAAGCTGCCGAGCCCGTGCTGACGGTTCGATCCGACCGGTCGAAGGGTAGCTTCGCGGCCGGCTGCGACGTGGTCGTCGGCAGCGACCTGCACGCGGACCTGCGGGTGGCGCACCCCCTGATCGCCCGCGCGCACCTGCTGCTGCGCTTCGACCACGGCAAGTGGATTGCGCTGGACAACAATTCGCAGAACGGCGTGTACGTCGGCGGCCAGCGGGTGCCGCAGTTCGACATCGTCGACGGCCAGACCGTCAACCTCGGCAGGGCCGACGGCCCGCGGATCACCTTCGAGGTCGGCCACCACACCGGGTCGGTCGGCATGCTGCCGCCGACGACCGAGGCGATCCCGGTCATCGCCCCGCCGCGGCAAGCCCCGGCCCAGTCCCCGCGCCCGTACCAGTGGGAGGGCCCGCAGCGCACCACCGCCGTGCCGATCGTCCGCCCGGACGCCGGCACCCGGGCGGTGCCGCAGGCGGGCGCGATCCCGCCGACCGAGATCGGCGTGAGCGGCCAGCGGGCGGAGTTCCCGACCACGCGGGTGAAGAACCTGGGGCCCGACTCCGACCGGGCGACCGACCGGCCCGGACGCGCCGCCTGGATCGGTCGCGCGCTCGACAACGACATCGTCATCCACGACGTGCTGGCCTCGCGCCACCACGCGTTCCTGACCCCGACGCCGGCGGGGCCCGAGATCCGGGACGCCAACAGCAGCAACGGCACCTTCGTCAACGGCGTCAAGGCCGCGTCCGCGGTGCTGTCCGAGGGCGACGTGGTCACCATCGGCAACGTCGACCTGGTGTTCTCCGGCGGCATCCTGGTCCGCCGCCAGGAGGCGGCGGCGCGCACCGGTGGCCTGGAGGTGCGCGGCGTCGACTTCAGCATCAACGGCAAGAGCCTGCTGGAGCGGATCTCGATGACGGCCCGCCCGGGCACGCTGACCGCCCTGATCGGCGGGTCGGGCGCGGGCAAGAGCACGCTGTCGCGGTTGATCGCCGGGTACGCGACCCCGACCTCCGGGGTGGTCACGTTCGAGGGGCACAACATCCACACCGAGTACGCGTCGCTGCGCACCCGGATCGGGATGGTCCCCCAGGACGACGTCGTGCACCGCCAGCTGACGGTCACCCAGGCGCTGGGCTACGCGGCCGAGCTGCGGCTCCCGCCCGACACCAGCAAGGCCGACCGCGAACAGGTGGTCGCCCAGGTGCTCGACGAGCTGGGGCTGACCCAGCACGCCGACACCCGCGTCGACAAGCTCTCCGGCGGCCAGCGCAAGCGCGCGTCGGTGGCCCTCGAGTTGATCACCGGGCCGTCGCTGCTGATCCTCGACGAGCCGACCTCCGGCCTGGACCCGGCGCTGGACCTGCAGGTGATGACGATGCTGCGCCAGCTGGCCGACGCCGGCCGGGTGGTGCTGGTGGTCACCCACTCCCTGACCTACCTCGACGTCTGCGACCAGGTGCTGCTGATGGCGCCCGGCGGCAAGACGGCGTTCCTGGGCCCGCCCGACCAGATCGGGGCGGTCATGGGCACCACCAACTGGGCGCAGATCTTCGCGAAGGTGGGCGCCGACCCCGACGAGGCCAACCGCCGTTTCCTGGCGCAGAACAAGCCGCCGCCGGCGGTGGAGACCGAGGCGCCGGCCGACCTGGATGTCGCGCCGGGCACCAGCATGCGGCGCCAGTTCTCCACCATCGCCCGCCGCCAGGTTCGGCTGGTGGTCTCCGACCGCGCCTACTTCGTGTTCCTGACGCTGTTGCCGTTCGTGATGGGCGCGCTGTCGCTGACCGTGCCCGGCCACACCGGTTTCGGCTACGCCGATCCGACCAGCGAATCGGCCGGCGAGGCCGGGACGATTTTGACGCTGCTCACCATGGCCGCGGCGTTCATGGGCACCGCGCTGACCATCCGCGACCTCATCGGCGAGCGCCCGATCTTTAAGCGGGAGCAGGCGGTCGGGCTGTCGACCACGGCGTACCTGCTGGCCAAGGTCGCGGTGTTCTGTGTGTTCGCCGTCGTCCAGGCGGCCATCGCGACGGCGATCGTGGTGGCGGGCAAGGGCACCCCGAAGCGGCCGGCCGTGCTGCTGGGCAACGCCACGCTCGAGCTGTTCGTCGCCGTCGCGGCGACGTGCGTGGCGGCGGCGATGCTGGGCCTGCTGCTGTCGGCGCTGGCGCGCTCCAGCGAACAGATCATGCCGCTGCTGGTGGTGTCGCTGATGATGCAGATGGTGCTCTCCGGCGGGATGGTGCCGGTGACCAACCGGATCTTCCTCGACCAGCTGTCCTGGCTGGTGCCGTCGCGGTGGGGGTACGCCGCGCAGGCGTCGACCGTCGATCTGTGGACGGTGGCGCCCGGCCCGCAGAGCCCCCGCGACAGCCACTTCAAGCACACCGCCGGCGCCTGGCTGTTCGACATGGGCATGCTCGTGGGGCTGTCGATCGCGTACACCGCCGTCGTGCGGTGGCGGATCCGGCTCAAGCACTGAGCCGCTCAGCCGTCGAGCCGCAACCCCTGAGCCGCCGCGAAGGCGACGGCCTGACCGACGTCCACGCGCGCCCCCGTCAGCCTCGCGGTTCGCCACAGCGAGGCATCCACGGTCGCGCCGCGCAGGTCGGCGTCGTCCAGCCGGGCGCCCGTCGCCCGCGCGCCGGACAGGTCGGCGCCGCGCAACACCGCCTTGCGCAGGTCCGCCTCCACCAGGCTGGCCTCGCGCAACCGGCAGCCGCTCAGGTCGACGCCCCGCAGGTCGTTACCGCCGAGCACCGCGAGTGTGAAGTCCACCTCGTCGAAGACGATCGGCCGCATTCGGCACTGCACGAAGACCGACCCCAGCATGCTGCATTGCGCAAACGTGCTGTGCCACAACGATGTTCGCTGAAAGGTGCAATTGCGAAACGCCGACCCGCGATGTTGCGACTCGGCCAGGTTCGCGCCGCTGAAGTTGCACTGGTCGAACACGGCCCGCTCGGTGCGCAGCCGGCTGAGGTCTGAGTCGGTGAAATCGCGGCCGGTGAACTCGCGATCGGCCCAGGGGTCGGTCAACTGGCGAGGGTGGTCAGCGCGTATTCGCTCACCGCGATCAAGGCGTCGGTCGCCGACCGGCGGTCCCGGGCGTCGACCGTGATCACCGGGATGTGCGCGGGCAAGGTGAGCGCCTCGCGCACCTCGGCGACCGGGTAGCGCGGCGCGCCGTCGAACTCGTTGACCGCGACCAAGAACGGCAGGTTGCGGTGCTCGAAGAAGTCGACGGCGGCGAAGCTGTCCTCCAGGCGGCGACAGTCGACCAACACGATCGCCCCGATGGCGCCGCGGACCAGGTCGTCCCACATGAACCAGAACCGGCGCTGCCCCGGCGTTCCGAACAGGTAGAGCACCAGGTCCTCTTCGAGCGTGATCCGGCCGAAGTCCATCGCGACGGTGGTGGTCCGCTTGTCCGGGGTGGCCTCCAGCGCGTCGACGGCGGTCGAGGCGTCGGTGAGCATCGCCTCGGTGCGCAGCGGCATGATCTCCGACACCGCACCGACGAAAGTCGTTTTGCCGGCGCCGAATCCGCCCGCGATGACGATCTTGGTCGATGCGTGGGCGGAATCGGAGTGCACGTCGGGCCGCGCCTCAGAGTGCCTTAAGGCCACGCAGGGTCCTTCCTATCAGTTCGTGGCGCTCATCCCTTGTCGAACGCTCGGACAACGTCCTATGCACCCGAAGGTAGCCGGACAACACCAGATCGCCGACGAGGACGCGCGTGACGCCGAGCGGCAGATCGAGTCGGGCCGAGATCTCCGCGACCGACGGGCTGGCGACGCACAGTTGGATGATCTTGCCTTTCACGTCGTCGGGCGGCCACTTGTGGGCCAGGCCGGCCTGCAGCGTCTGGATCGGCGCTTCCACGGGAAGGTCGACGTCGGTGCCGGTCCGTCCGGACGTCAGGGTGTACGGGCGGACCAGGTTGCCGCTACGCGGGCTCGGCCGGGGCTCGGATTCGTCCATCGCGGCTCACGAGACGCCAGACCGGCGGGTGGACTGCACCACGCCGCCGACGCGCTCGACCAGGATGGCCATCTCGTAGCCGATTTGACCGATGTCGCACGACGTCTCGGCCAGGGTGGCCAGGTGCGAGCCGTCGCCGACGCGCATCAGCAGCAGGTAGCCGTTCTGCATCTCGACCACCGATTGCAGCACCTGGCCGCCCTCGAAGAGCTGGGCCGCGCCGGTCGCGAGGCTGGCCAGGCCGGACGCCACCGCGGCCAGCTGGTCGGCGCGCTCGCGCGGGAGGTGTTCGCTGGCGGCGATGGGCAGCCCGTCCACGGAGACCAGCAGGGCGTGCGCCACGCCGGGGACCTCGCGGGCGAACCGCGTCACCAGCCAGTCCAGCGGATTACCGGGCGACGTCATTCCTGATCATCCCCTTGCTCGCGGGCGTGCGACCGGCCGGTGCGCACCCCGCCGAAGTGGCTGCTGAACGACGCCCGAACCGCCTCGGGGTCGCGTGCCGTGGCCGCGTGCTGCGGTTCCCGATCGGAGTCCGGCTGGTCCGGATCGGGCAGGCCCGCCCCGTTGGCCGCCCCGGGAACCAGCCGGGCGCCGGGCGTGCGGACCGGCAGGCCGTGCTCGGCGGTGCGCGACTCGACGGGCTTGTCTTCGGCCGCGGCGGCCAGCGTCCAGCCGCGGTCCCACACCGACTGCCAGTCCAGGTCGGGGCTGTTGACCAGGTCGTGCGGGTCGCCCAGCATCTCCGACAGCATGCGCCGGTAGATCACGTCGTCGTCGGCCGCCTGGGTGGCGGGCTGGGCGGCCCGGCGGCCAACGAGGC
>NZ_LZJX01000013.1:0-11294 GCF_001667595.1 Mycobacterium sp. E2989
CACCACCTCCGGTGGGCAGGCCTCCCCGGCCAACACCAGCGCCACCCCGTCCAGGCCGGCCGGATCCAGCATCGCCAGCGCCGACGGGGTCTGGGTCAGCACATCGACCCCCTGGGCGACCAGCACCGCATGGAAGTCCGGCGGCGAACCCGCCACCGACTCGGGCACCACAACCAGCCGCCCACCCCGCAACAGCGGGGCGAAGATCTCCCACACCGACACGTCGAAAGCCAGCGAGTGTGCATGCGACCACACCCCCGGCGCCGGTAACCCCGCATCCAGCGATCCGATCAACGCCGTCACGTTGCGATGCGTCACCCCAACACCTTTGGGCGCACCAGTGGTGCCCGAGGTGTAGATCACATACGCCAACCCCTCGGCGTCCGGCTCCGCCAACGCGGTGCCGGGCAAGGTGTCGAGGCGCCGATCGTCGACGTCGACGACGGGCACACCGTGGACCTGGAATCGCCCGGCCAGATCGGCGGTGCTGACTGCGACCACCGGGGCCGCGTCACCGAGCATGAACGCCATCCGGGTATCCGGGGAAGAAGGGTCGATCGGCAGGTAGGCCGCCCCGGTCTTGAGCACCGCCAGGATCGCCGCGATCGCTTCGGCGGACCGCGAAAACAGCAGCGCCACCGTCTGTCCCGGGCCCGCATCGCGGGCCATCAATAGCCGCGCCAACCGGTTCGACGCTGCATCCAGCTCGCGGTAGGTCATCGACACGTCCCCGCAGACCAGCGCCACCGCCTCCGGCGCGCGGGCCACCTGCGCGGCGAACAACCCGGGCACCGACACCGATTTCGGCTCCGGCTCACTCAAAACCGCCCGATTGCCAACCAGATCCAATCGAGCGCGCTCAGCGGCGTCGAGCACATCCACCGACGACAACACGCGGCCGGAGTCGGCGGTCACGGTCGTCAGCACGCGCTGCAGGCGGTCGACGAGCGCCTCGATGGTGTGCGCGTCGAACACGTCGGTGCGGAACTCCACCCGGCCGCCGATGCCGGCCGGCTCGCCGTTCTCGTCCCAGCGCTCGGCGAGTGAGAACACCAAATCCATTCGGGCGGAATCGCTGTCGAGCGGCACGGAGCTCACCTCGAGGTCGCCGAGGGCCAAACCGGCGGCGGGATCGTCGTGCCCGGTGAAGTTCTGCCAGGCCAACATCACCTGCACGAGCGGGTGATGGGTGAGGCTTCGGGTCGGGTTGATCCGTTCCACCAAGAGCTCGAACGGCACGTCCTGGTGTTCGAAGGCCTCCAGGCTGCGCGTCTGAACCCGTCCCAGCAGTTCGGTGAAGCTGGGGTTGCCGGCCAGGTCGATGCGCAGGACCAGCGTGTTGACGAAGAAGCCGACGAGTTGGTCGAGCGCGCGGTCACGGCGGCCGGCGATCGGGAAGCCCACCGAAACATCGGCGCTGGCACTGATTTTCGACAACAGCACCGCCAGGGCGGCCTGCACCACCATGAAGGTGGTGGCGTTGTGTTCGCGGGCCACCCGGCGGACCTGCTGCTGCAAGTGGGCCGGCCAGGCCACGGCGACGCTGGCGCCGCGCTGATCGGCGATGGGTGGGTAGGGCCGGTCGGTGGGCAGTTGCAAGCGCTCGGGCATGCCGGCCAGGGTGTTCTGCCAGTACGCCAACTGGGCGGCGATGGGGCTGGCGGTGTCGTCCAGTTCGCCGAATTGCGCGCGCTGCCATAGCGTGTAGTCGACATACTGCACCGGCAGGTCGGTCCACCCGGGGACCCGCCCCGCGGAACGGCTGGTATACGCCACGCTCAAGTCCGCGGCCAGCGGTGTGAGCGACAAGCCGTCCGCGGCGATGTGGTGCACGACGATCACCAGCAGGTGTTCCCGCTCGCCGAGGGCGAAAAGCCTTGCGCGCAGTGGTACTTCGGTGGCGAGGTCGAAGGCGTAGTGCGTGGTCGCCCCGACGGCCTCGTCCAGCTCGCCGGCCGAGAACGCGGTGGCATCGACGACGTCCCAACCGAAATCGACGTCGTCGGCGGGGATGACGACCTGCCGGGGCGTTCCCTCGTGCGCGGGGAATACGGTGCGCAGGCTCTCGTGGCGGCGCACCACGTCGGCCAGGGCCGCGCGCAGCGCGTCGGCATCGAGGCTTCCGGTCAGCCGCAGCCCGGCCGCCATGTTGTAGATGGGCGAGGGCCCCTGTAACTGCTGGATGAACCACAACCGGCTCTGGGCGAACGACAGCGGGATCACCGCCGGCCGCTCGGCGGCCACCAGTGGCTGGAGGCGGCCGGCGCCCTGGTCGATGCGGGGCGCCAGCTGCGCGACCGTCGGCGCCTCGAACACGACGCGCACCGGCAGTTCGGTGTCCAGGGAACTGTTGATCGCCGCGACGAGGCGCATCGTGGACAGCGAATCGCCGCCGAGGTCGAAGAACGAGTCGTCGACGCCGACGCGGTCGACGCCGAGCACGTCGGCGTAGATGCCGGCGAGGATCTCCTCGACCGCGGTGGTCGGGGCGCGGTAATTGTCGACGTCTCGGTAGTCCGGCGCCGGCAGGGCGCGGGTGTCGAGCTTGCCGTTGACGGTCATGGGCAGCGCGGGCAGCGCGACGACGGCCGCCGGGACCATGTACGCGGGGAGTCGCTCGGCCAGTGCGGCCCGGGCCGTGGCGACGTCGACCGTTCCCGTGACGTAACCCACCAGGCGCAAGGCAGCGGGGCTGTCCTCGCGGGCGACGACCACTGCCTGCTCGACGCCCGCCAAACCGCTTAGCGCCGCTTGGATCTCGCCGAGTTCGATGCGGTAGCCGCGGATCTTGACCTGCTCGTCGGCGCGGCCCAGGTAGCGCAGCTGCGCGTCGGGACCCCAGCACACCAGGTCGCCGGTGCGATACATGCGGGTTCCGGGCGCACCGAACGGGCACGCCATGAAGCGGGACGCGGTCAACGCGGATCGGCGCCAGTAGCCGACGCCCACCCCGTCACCCGCCAGGTACAGCTCGCCGACCACGCCGGCCGGCACGGGCCGCAGCCATTCGTCGAGCACGAAGAAGGCCGCGCGCGTGACGGGCGAGCCGATCGGGGGGAAGCCCGATCCCGCCCGCAGCGGCGCACTCTTGCACGCCCACATCGTGGTTTCGGTCGGACCGTAGACGTTGACCATGGTTCGCCCGGGCGCCCAGCGGTCCACCAACTCGGGCGGGCAGGGCTCGGCCCCGATCACCAGCGCGGTCCCGTCCAAACCGTCGGTGGTCAACATGCCTACCGCGGAGGGGGTTTGGGTGAGCACCGTCACGCCCTCGCGCATCAGCAGGGCGTGGAATTCCTCCGGTGAACGCGAGACCGGCTCGGGCACCACCACCAGGCGTCCGCCGTGCAGCAGCGCGCCCCAGATCTCCCACACCGAGAAGTCGAAGGCGTACGAGTGGAATTGGGTCCACACCTGTTGCGGCCCCAGCTCGATGCCGATCCGCAGGGCGTCGAACAGCTGGGCGACGTTGTGTTGTGTCACCGCAACGCCTTTGGGCACGCCGGTGGTGCCGGACGTGTAGATGATGTGCGCCAGGTCGTCGGGTGCCGGCCCTGGTGGCGCCGTGCCGGGCTGGTCGTCGACGGCGTGGTCGTGCACGTCGACGACCGTCAGGTCGAACCCGTCCAGCCGGTCGGCCAGCGCGGCGGTGGTGACCGCAGCGATCGGCGCCGCGTCGGTGAGCATGAACTCCATCCGGGCCGCGGGTAGGGCCGGGTCGATCGGCAGGTAGGCCGCCCCGGACTTGAGCGCGGCCAGGATCGCCACGATCGCCTCGGCCGACCGCGAAAACAGCAGCGCCACCCGTTCTCCCGGCCGCGCGCCGAGGTGAATGAGCAGTCGCGCCAACCGGTTTGCCGCCTCGTCCAACTCGCGGTAGGTCATGGACCGGTCCCCGCAGACCAGCGCCACCGCGTCGGGCGTGCGCGCCGCCTGCGCGGCGAACAGCGACGGGACCGACACCGGAGTGGCCGGCCGGGTCAGCACGCCGGCGTTGCCCCACTCCTGCAGGCGCGCATGCTCGCCGGCATCGAGCAGGTCCACCGACGACAATCTGCGCTGCGGCTCGGCGGTGACGGCCGTCAACAGCCGCTGCAGCCGCTCGATCAGTCCCTCGACGGTCTTGCCGTCGAAGATGTCGGTGCGATACTCGGCCGTCACGGCGATGCCGGCGCGCTGACCGGTCTCGGTCCAGCGTTCGGCCAGCGAGAACGTCAGATCCATGCGAGCGGTGTTGGTGTGCAACGGCATTGGGGTGACCTGCAGCTCGCCCAGGGCCAGCCCGCCCGCGGGGGCGGTCGCCTCCCCGGGGAAGTTCTCCCAGCCCAGCAGCACCTGGATCAGCGGATGATGCGTCAGGCTCCGGGTGGGGTTGAGCCGCTCCACCAGCAGTTCGAAGGGGACGTCCTGGTGCTCGAAGGCGGCCAGGCTGCGGCGGCGCACCTGCGCGAGCAGCTCCGCGAACGTCGGGTCCCCGCCGAGCTCTTTCAGGTTGACCCGCAGCACCAACGTGTTGACGAAGAATCCGATCAGGTCATCGAGCGCGGGCTCGGAGCGCCCGGCGATCGGGAAGCCCACTGCCACATCGTCACTGGAGCTCACCCGCGCGAGCAGCGCCGCGAACGCGGCCTGGATCACCATGAAGCTGGTCGCGTTGTGCTCGTGGGCGACCCGGCGGAGGTGTTGTTGCAACTCCGCCGGCCAGTCCACGGCCAGGCGGGCGCCGCGGTGGTCGGCGACCGGCGGGTAGGGCCGGTCGGTGGGCAGCTGTAGGCGTTCCGGCAGGCCGGCGAGCGCGTCCGCCCAGAAGTTCAACTGGGCCGAGATGCGGCTGCCGCCGTCCTCCACGTCGCCGAGATGCGCGCGCTGCCACAGCGTGTAGTCGGCGTACTGCACCGGCAGTGGGGCCCAGTCGGGCGCCTCCCCCGCGCACCGGCTGGCGTATGCCACCCCGAGGTCGCGCGCGAACGGGGTGATCGACCAACCGTCGGCGGCAATGTGGTGCACCGCGACGGCCAGGATGTGTTCGTTGTCGCTGACGGTGAAAAGCGCGGTGTGCAAAGGGCTTTCGTTCGCCAGGTCGAAGGTGTACCGAGCCGCCTCCGCAATGCGTTCGCGCAACCGGTCGTCCGGCCAGCCGCGGGCATCGACGAGGTCGCAGGCGAAACCGATTCGCTCGGCGGGAATCACCACCTGCCGGGGGATTCCGTCGGTCGCCGCGAACACCGTGCGCAGGCTTTCGTGGCGGGCGACCACGTCGGCGAGCGCCGCACCGAGGGCTTCGGCGTCCAGGCGCCCGCGCAGGCGCAGCGCGACCGTGACGTTGTACATCGGTGAGGGGCCCTGGAATTGGTCGATGAACCACAGCCGGCTCTGGGCGAAGGACAGCGGAATAACCTCGGGGCGCTCCCCCGCCACCAGCGGCTGCGGCCGGTTTGCTTCGTCGCCGATGAGCAACTCCAGCTCGGCGACGGTGGGCGCGTTGAAAACGGCCCGCACCCCGAGGTTCGCATTCAGGCTGCTGTTGACCGCGGCGATCAATCGCATCGCCGACAGCGAATCCCCGCCCAGGTCGAAGAACGAGTCGTCGACGCCGACGCGTTCCAGCCCGAGAACCTGACCGTAGATGCCGACCAGGATCTCCTGCACCGCGGTGGCCGGGGCGCGGTAGCGATCCACGTCCTGGTAGTCCGGTTCGGGCAGGGCCTTGCGGTCGAGCTTGCCCGAGGAGGTCAGCGGGAATTCCTCGAGCGCCACAATGTGTGTCGGCACCATGTACTCGGGCAACCACGCGTTCAGCCGATCGCGCACCTCGCCGATCTTGGTGTTGGTGCGGGGGTCGTTGGCGTGGCGGGTGCGGTGCCGGGTGCCGGACGGCGGCAGATAGAGGTCGGTCAAGGGCGCGCCCGGCTGGTCACCGTCGTCGACGAAAACCGCGCTGAGCGTGCCGCGCTGAGCGCCCCAGGTCACCGCGACCCGATAACCGATGGCCTCGCCGATCCGGTGCAGTTCCTCGGCGACGGCCGCGTCGGGGGCGGCCTGGCTGAGCGCCTCAGCCACCGGTTGGCCCGCGGCGAGCGCGGTTTCGACGCCGACGTCGGTGGCCACTCCCGCCTGGGGGATGTCGGTGATGCGGACGACGGCGGGACGCCGCGACGCCAACTCGTCGCGCAGCCCGTCCAGGCCGGCGCACCGGGCCCACGGCCAGGTGGGTGCGGTCGCCACCGAGCGGACCTCGGCGGGCGCCTTGTGGATGACCACGTCGTAGCGGAACCGGTTCAGTTCGTTGTCGGCCAATCCGCGTTTGACTTGGATGTCGAGCCCGCCGGCGGCCGGGCAGGTGAGGGCCCAGGTGGTGAAAAACTCCGGCGACAAAAGCAATTCGGTCTCGCCGAGCATGGCGTGGCGAACACGCTGGCGGATTTCGGCGGCGTCGGTGTCGCTGGCGGCCTCGCCGGCCCGCGTCAGCACGATCGCGGTCTGGAAAGCGCCCTGCAGGGCGTGGTTACGCACGTCGCCGATGAACAACGCCCCGCCCGGCGCCAGCAGGGTCATCGCGTTGTCGATCACCTCGGCGAGATAGCCCGCGTTGGGGAAATATTGGACGACCGAGTTGACGACGATGGTGTCGAAGTGTTCCCGCGGCAGGTGATCCGTGACATGGGCCGGCTGGGTCAGCAGTTCGACCCGGTCACGCCACTGAGGTTGTAATTGCTCCAGCGAGCGCGTCAGGTTGTCGATGGCCACCGGCGAGAAATCCGTGGCGACATACTGTTCGGTCCGCGGGGCGATCTGCGACAGCAACAATCCCGAACCCGCGCCGATCTCCAGCACGCGCCGCGGCTGCAGGGCCATGATGCGATCCACGGTCGCGGCACGCCACTCGACCATCTCATCGAGCGGGATCGGGTCGCCGGTGTAGCTGCTGTTCCAGCCGCGGAAGTCCATGCCGAAGCGGGATTCGAGTTCGGCGCCGTACAGGTCGTCGTAGAGGTTCTGCCACTCTTCGACGTTGTCCGCGTCATGGTCGGCGCTGGTGTTGTGATCGAGCGTGACGTAGGCGACCAGATGAGAACCGGTGGCGCCGTCGCGGACGGTCACGGCGGCCTGGGTGACCTGCGGGCAGGCCAGCAGGGTGTTTTCAATCTCGCCCAGTTCGATGCGCTGGCCCCGCAGCTTGATCTGGGCGTCGGCGCGGCCGACGAAGTCCAGGTCCCCGTCGCGGGTCCAGCGCACCAGGTCGCCGGTGCGGTACATCCGTTCCCCCACGGCCCCATAGGGATTCGCGACGAACCGCTCCGCGGTCAGGTCGACCCGCCCCAGGTAGCCGTGCGCCAGCGCTGGGCCGCTCACATACAGCTCGCCCACCACGCCGATCGGAGCGGGTTTCAGCCAGGCGTCGAGCACCATGGCGCACACGCCCGGGATGGGACGGCCGATGCGCACCGGGCCGTCGGCCGACAGCGGGGCGCTGGAGGTGATCCAGATGGAGGCTTCGGTGGGACCGTAGACGTTGAACAAGCGCCGACCCGGTGCCCAGGCCGCCACCAACTCCGCCGGGCAGGCCTCGCCGCCGACCATCAGCCTGTCGAACCCGTCCAGCCGGGCTCGATCCAGCGACGAGAGCACCGTCGGGGTCAGGAAAGCCGCATTGACGCGCTGGCTCTGCAGCAACGCGGTCAACGGCTCCCCGGCGTACACCTGCGGCGGCGCCACCACCAGCGCAGCCCCCGACCTCGCCGCCAACAACATCTCACCGATCGACGCGTCGAAGGTCGGCGAGGCCACCATCAGCACCCGCGTGTCCGCGCTCAGGCCGCACGAATCACGCTGCGCCGTAGCCCATCCCAGCAGGCCGGCGTGGCTGACCACCACGCCTTTCGGGGCACCGGTCGAGCCCGACGTGAAGATCACATAGGCGGTGTCCCGTACCGTCAGGGCCGCCGACCGTTCGGCGTCGGTGATCGGCTGGGCGCTGCGGGCGGACACGTCCAGCGCATCGATGCGCAGCACCGGCCGGCCCCCGGCGCCCGCCAGTTCGTCTGTGCCACAGGTCAATACGCAGACGGCACCGGCGGCGTCCAGCACGGTGGCGACGCGTTCGACGGGGTGTTCGGAGTCCACCGGCGCGTAAACGCCGCCCGCCTTTGCCACCGCCCACCACGCGACCACCAGTTCCACACAACGATCGATGGCCACGCCCACCGCGCGCTGCGGGCCCACACCCGCGTCGATCAGCGCCCGCGCCAGTCGCGTCGACCACTCGTCGATCTCGCGGTACGACAGCTGCCGTTCGCCGTCGACCACCGCCACCGCGTCCGGGTTGGTCGCCACCGCCGCCGCCAACAGGTCCGGCGCCACCGCGACCGGTGCGGTGACACCGGCGCCGGACAGCCGGGCCAGCACCAGGTCTCGCTCGTCGCGGTCGAGCAGTTCGATGGCCGATAGGCGCCGGGCGGGATCCGCGGTCATCGCCGCCAGCACCCGCCGGAACCGTTCGACGAGCGCCTCGATGCTCGCGGCGTCGAACACGCCGGTGTCGAACTCGACGTGCAGGCCGAGTTCGCGGCCCGGCAGGGCCTCCATGGTCAGGGGGTAGTGGTTGTACTCGCGGTTGGTGAAGTCGGCGATCGACAGGCCGTCGGGTCCCAGCTGCATGCCGTCGCCGATCGGGTAGTTCTCGTAGACGAACAGGGTGTCGAAGAGCTGCTCGTGGCCGGTGAGGCGATGAATGTCGCTGAGCGCCAGGTGTTGATGCTCGAGCGTGTCGTTGTTGGCGTCCTGCAGCTGGCGCAGCAGGTCCGCGGCGGTGGTTGTCGCGGTGATGTTGGCCCGCACCGGCACGGTGTTGATCAGCAACCCCACCATGGATTCCGCCACTTCGAGCTGGCCAACGCGGGACCGCGGGGTGCCGAAGACGACGTCGCGCTGTCCGGTCAGCGAGGTCAGCAGCAGCGCCCAGGCGCCCTGCAGGACGGTGCTGACGGTGGTGTGGCAGGAGCGCGCCAAATCGGCGAGGGCGCCGGTGGTTTCCTCCGGCACACGGAACACCGCGGCGCCGCGCTCCCCTTGCCCCAGTCGGTCCGTGGGGCCGACCAATGTGGGCGTGTCGAAGTCGGCGAGCACGGCGGCCCAGGCCGCGCGGGCGGCGTCGAGGTCCCGATCGGCCAGCCAGGTGACGAAGCTGCGGTAGGGCGCGGCCGCGGGCAGCCGCTCGCCGTAGTAGGTGGTGAAGATTTCGCGCAGCAGGATCGGCAGCGACCAGCCGTCGAGGACGATGTGGTGGTTGGTGAGCACCAGCCGGTGCCGTTCCGCCGCGGTGCGCACCACCGCGACCCGCAACGGCGGCTGGTCGGCCAGGTCGCGGACCGCCGCGCGCTCGTCGGCGCACAGCCGCTCGATCTGCTGCTCGGTCTCGAGGGCGACGTAGCGCCACGGCACCACGGGATCGGCTGGGATGATCTGCACCGGCTCGTCGAACCGCTCGTAGAACCGGGCCGCCAAATGTGGATGCCGGTTGATCACCGTGCGCACCGCGTCGTGCAGGCGCTCGGCGTCGAGGGGCCCTTCGAGCGTGAAATCCAGTTGCACCGCGTACATTTCGTCGCCGCCGGTGCTGGAGTGGAACAGCAGGCCCTGCTGCAGCGGGGACAGCGGGAGGATGTCGGCGACGTCGTAGCGCTGGTGCAGCTCGTCGATCTGCCGCTGGCTGAGGCGGGCGGGCGCGATGTCCGACGGCGTGAGCCCGCCGCCACCGGCCCGCACGTGCGCGCAGATGCCGCGCAGGGCGTCGAACCACAGCTGGCTCAGCCGGTCGACCTGTGCCTCGTCGAGGACCGACGACGCCCAGGTCCAGTTGGCGTGCAGCTGCGGCCCCTCGTCGGTGTCGACGGTGCCGGCGTCGAGTTCGACGGTGTGCGCCAACGACATTGGGACCGCCGCGGCCGCCTCCGTCAGGGTCAGGCTTTGCGGGTCCAGCCGCCACAGTTCATCGGACAGTTCGGCCCCCGCGACGAGGCGCCCCAGATAGTTGAACCCGATCGACGGGTCGGCGCCGTCCAGCGCGACATCGCCGTTCAGGTAACGCAGCGCGCCGTACGTCAGTGGGTGCGGCACCGCGCGAAGTTGTTCCTTCACGTCCTTGATCGCGGCGCCCAGCGCCGGCTCCCCGGCCAGCACCTGGTCCCAGGACGGCCCGCTGATCGCCAGCGACACAGGGTATTTGGTGGTGAACCAGCCGACCGTGCGGGACAAGTCGACATCGGGTGCGAGCTCCTCGTGGCGGCCGTGGCCCTCGACATCGATGCCGACCGGGCCGGCGCCATCCCCCAGGAACTCCGCCCACGCCAACCCGAATGCGATCAGCAGAATGTCTTGCACGCCGGCGTGAAACGCCGCGGGCGCCTCGCCGAGCAGCGTGCGCGTCGCCTCGACATCCAAAGCCGCCGACAACTTCCCGGCGGTGGCGTAGGTGTCGGCGTCGGGACGGGGTGCCGGCAGGGCGGGCGGGGTGGCCGCGATCCGTTTCCAGGCGGCCGCCTGTTCGACGACCTCGGGCCGTCGCGCGTGTTCGTCGAGCAGCCTCGCCCATCGGGCGAACGACGTCCCGCCCGCGGGCAAGGGGGCCGGCTGTCCGCCCCGCTGCTGGACCCAGGCGATGTTCCAGTCCTCCAACAGGATTCGCCACGACACGCCGTCGATGGCGAGATGGTGGACGATCAAGACCAGCTGGCCGGTGGGACGGACCCACAGCGCGCTGAGCATCGCCCCGGTGGCGGGGGTAAGCCGCGATCGCGCCTCGACCAACGCCGCGTCGGACAGCGCATCCACCGCCCGCAGGCACCCGGCCGCGTCGACGGATCCGGGCTCGGGCACCCACAACGACCACCCGTCGCCGTCGTCGACCCGCGCCCGGAGCATGGCGTGCCGGTCGAGCACGGCCTGCAGCACGGCGGCCACGTCGGCCTCCTGCGCTCCGGCGGGAGCCTGCAGCACCATTGTCTGGTTGAACTCATCGATCGGGCCGCTCGCCGTTTCCAGCCAGCGGATGATCGGGGTGGCCCGCACCGGCCCGAGGCCCTCGTCGACGACCGCGGGCTCGCCGTCGGCCACCCCGGCCACCAGGGCCAGGCGGGCGACGGTCTGCTCGACGAAGACGTCCCGGGGCCGGCACGTCAGGCCGGCGGCGCGTGCTCGCGAGACCACCTGCAGCGCCAGGATGCTGTCGCCGCCGAGTTCGAAGAAGGAGTCGTCGGTGCTGACGCGCTCGAGGCCCAGGACGTCGGCGTAGATGC
>NZ_LZJX01000014.1:0-55956 GCF_001667595.1 Mycobacterium sp. E2989
GCACTACACGATGTCGCTCACGCCCGGCGCCGGCTCCCGTCCCGGAGCCGAGTCCCTCCCCGAGCCCACCCGGTTGAGCCGCGGCATGTGGATCGGCTGGCTCGAGTTCGACGTCCTGCTCGGCGACGTCCGATCACTCAAAGAGAAGCGGTCGATCATCCGCCCCGTCGTGGCGGAGCTGCAACGCAAGTTCAGCGTGTCGGCGGCCGAGACGGGTTCCCACGAGCTGTATCGACGCGCGGGCATCGGCGTGGCCCTGGTGTCCGGCGACCGCAGCCACACCGTCGACGTCCTCGACGCGGCCGAACGGCTGGTGGCGGCCCACCCCGAGTTCGAGCTGCTGTCGGTGCGGCGCGGCCTGCGCCGCAGCGACGACGACGGTTAGCCGTCACGGCCCTCGCGTTTGCGCCCCAACGGCGCGGGCGCGATGACGCCCGGCGCGAGCCGGCGCGTGAAGACGAGGAAGGCTGTGTGCCCGCGCATCGAGTGCTGCGGCCGCACGGCCAGGCCCACGACATTCCACCCGCGCTGCAGCGTCTCCCACGACCGCGGTTCGGTCCAGCACTGCTGGGCCCGTAGCGCCTCCACGACCCGCGACAGCTGGGTCACCGTGGCCACGTAGATCATCAGCACGCCGCCGGGGATCAGCAGCCGCGACACCGCGTCGAGCACCTCCCACGGCGCGAGCATGTCGAGCACGGCCCGGTCGAACGAGCCGTCGGGCCGATCGGAGTCCGCGAGGTCGCCGACGATCAGCTCCCAGTTGTCCGGCGGCCCGCCATAGAACACCGACACGTTGCGCCGGGCGTGTTCGGCGTGGTCGGGGCGCTGCTCGTAGGAGACCACCCGCCCGTCGGGCCCGATTGCGCGCAGCAGCGAGCAGGTCAGGGCCCCCGATCCGGCCCCGGCCTCCAGCACGCGCGCGCCCGGGAAGATGTCGCCCTCGTGCACGATCTGCGCGGCGTCCTTGGGGTAGATGACCTGCGGTCCGCGGGGCATCGACATGATGTAGTCGACCAGCAGGGGGCGCAGCACCAAAAACGGTGCGCCGTTGCTGGACTTGACCACCGTGCCCTGTTCCAGCCCGATCAACGCGTCGTGGGCGATCGAGCCGCGATGGGTGTGAAACTCGGCGCCGGGCGTGAGCGACATCGTGTAGTGCCGGCCCTTGGCGTCGGTGAGCTGGACGCGCTCCCCGACGGTGAACGGGCCGGTTGCGGACACGCCGTCTAGCGTGCCAGCCGACTCGCCGCGGGCGGTGCTCGGGGTTGTCGGGGCCCGGTTCTACGCTGCGGACATGACCGACCAGCCGCCGCCGCGGCCGGCTTCCAGACCGGCTTCGAAACCGGCGCTGTCCCCCTCGCGGGCCGCCGACTTCAAGCAGTGCCCGCTGCTGTACCGGTTCCGCGCGATCGACCGGCTTCCGGAGGCGCCGTCCGTCGCCCAGCTGCGCGGCTCGGTGGTGCACGCCGCCCTGCAGCACCTCTACGGCCTGCCCGCCGCGCAGCGCGGTCCCGATACCGCGCTGTCGCTGATCGAGCCGGCCTGGGCGCAGGTGGTCGCGGCGGCGCCCGAACTGGTCGGCGAATTCGATGCCGAGCAACGCAGCCAGCTGCTCGCCGAGGCCCGCGACCTGCTGTCCGGCTACTACCGGCTCGAGGACCCGACCCGCTTCGACCCGCAGTGCTGCGAGGAGCGCGTCGAGGTCGAGCTCGCCGACGGCACGCTGCTGCGCGGTTTCATCGACCGCATCGACGTCGCGGCCACCGGCGAGCTGCGGGTGGTCGACTACAAGACCGGCAAGGCGCCGCCGGCCGCGCGGGCCCTGGCCGAGTTCAAGGCGATGTTCCAGATGAAGTTCTACGCGGTAGCGCTGCTGCGCACGCGCGGCGTGCTGCCCACCCGGCTGCGGCTCATCTACCTCGCCGACGGGCAGGTGCTGGACTACTCGCCGGACCACGACGAGTTACTGCGCTTCGAGAAGACCCTGACGGCGATCTGGCGGGCCATCCAATCCGCCGGGCAGACGGGCGATTTCCGGCCCAGCCAGTCGCGGTTGTGCGACTGGTGCCCCCACCAGCAGTACTGCCCGCTGTTCGGCGGAACGCCGCCGCCTTACCCGGGTTGGCCGAATGACGCACTCGTGCAAGCGGTTTCACACCCAACCCAGCCAGCGGCGTGAGCGGTCACCCCTCAGCGATGTGACGAAGGTCTCGTTCGGCTCGGCCGCCGGTTAACCGGCCCACCGTCGAATGCGCTAAGCTGCTACCAACGTTGGCGCCGAACGGCTTGCCGGCACGTCGTGATCGATTCGTTATTTCTTCTCAGATCCCCGCGGGGCGCCGAGTCCGAGATGACCAGGTGCGCACCGCACAGCCTCGAGTCGCGGCGATCGATGTTGCCATCAGGGCAATCTCGCTACCACCGATGCTTAGGACATTTGAAACATGCTGGAAGACAACACTTTTGCTCACCTCGGGGTGAGCCCGCCGCTGGTCGACGCGCTCGCCGGGCTTGGCGCGCAGCGGCCGTTCCCGATCCAGGTCGAAACCTTGCCGGATACGCTTGCCGGCCGTGACGTGTTGGGGCGCGGCAAGACCGGTAGCGGGAAGACGCTGGCGTTTTCGATCCCGCTGGTGAGCCGGCTCGACGCCGCTGATCGGCGACCGGGCAAGCCGACCGGTCTGGTGTTGGCACCCACCCGCGAATTGGCGACACAGATCGCCGCAACCATCAAGCCGCTTGCCGCCGTCCGGGGCCTGCGGGTCACCACGATCTTCGGCGGGGTGCCGCAGCACAGGCAGGTTGCCGCGCTGAAGTCGGGCACCGACATCGTCGTCGCCTGCCCGGGCCGCCTCGAAGACCTGATGAAGCAACGACTTGTCGACCTGAGCGGGGTGCAGGTCACCGTCATCGACGAGGCCGACCACCTCGCCGATCTGGGCTTCCTGCCCACGGTCACCCGCATCTTGGCGGCCACGCCCGCGGCCGGCCAGCGAATGCTGTTCTCGGCCACCCTCGACGCCGCGGTCGACACCCTGGTGAAGCGATTCCTCTCCAACCCGGTAACGCGGTCGGTCGCCGAACCGGTGTCGGTGACTCCCGCGATGACACATCACCTCTTCTGTGTCGACGGGCCGCAGGCCAAGAAGGAGTTGGTGCACCGGTTGGCCGCGGGAGACTCCCGGCGAATCCTCTTCATGCGAACCAAGCACCAGGCGCGCAAGCTGGCCCGTCAGCTCACTCAATCGGGCATCGCGTCGGTCGAGTTACACGGCAACCTGTCCCAGAACGTGCGCGACCGCAACCTGGCGGCGTTCGCGGCCGGTCACGCGCGGGTGCTCGTCGCGACCGACATCGCCGCCCGCGGCGTGCACGTGGACAACGTCGGATTGGTGGTCCACGTCGACCCGCCCGCGGAGCACAAGGCCTACCTGCATCGGTCCGGGCGCACGGCCCGGGCCGGCGCCTCCGGCGACGTGGTGACCATCGCGCTGCCCGAGCAACGCCGGGACACCGAATCGATGATGCGCAAGGCGGCCATCCGCGCGAAAGCCCAGCAGGTCACCGCGGCCTCACCCGTCATCGGCGCCTTGGCCGGGCAGGCCGCGCCCCGCGAGGTCATCGCGCCGCCACCGGTGCACCGGCCGGGGCCGACGGCCGCGCGCAGCAGGCGACGCCGGTCCCGTCGCCCCGCCACCGCATCGCGGTAACGAGTCACTGCAGCGGGGTCATCTCCTGCAGCATCGTGGGAATCAGCTCGCTGACGGTGGGGTGGATGTGCATCGTGCGGGCCAGCGTGGTGTAGGGCGCCTTGGCCGACATGACGTCGAGGATCTCGTGGACGGCCTCGTCGCCGCCGACGCCGAGGATGGCCGCACCCAGGATCTCCCGGGTGTCGGCGTCCACCACCACCTTCATAAAGCCTTGCGTCTCACCCTTTTCCACCGCCCGACCCACCCGGGTCATTGGCCGCTTGCCGACCAGTGCCTTGCGTCCCGACGCGCGGACCTGATCGACGGTCATGCCGGCGCGCCCCAGCGGTGGGTCGATGTAGAGCGCATAGGTGGTGATGCGGTCGCTCACCTTGCGCGGGTCGTCATCGAGCAGGTTCGCGGCGACGATCTCGAAATCGTTGTAAGACGTGTGGGTGAAGGCGCCCTTGCCATTGCAATCCCCCATGGCCCAGATGTGGTCGACGTTGGTTTTGAGCTGGTCGTCGACCACGATGTAGCCGCGGGCATCCGTCTGCACACCGGCCGCCTCGAGCCCCAGGCCGTCGGTGTTGGGCCGGCGGCCCACGGCCACCAACAGGTGACTTCCGGTGATCGGGGCGGCGCCCGCACTGGGCGTGAGTTCAAAACCGTTGCCGGTCTTGGCGATTCGGACGTCATCGGCGCCGACGACCACGTCGATGCCCTCGCCCTCGAGAATGTCGCGGACCGTGGCGGACACGTCCTCGTCCTCGCGAGAGGCCAACCGCGAACCCCTCTCGACCACGGTCACCCTCGCACCGAAGCGCCGGTACATCTGCGCGAATTCCAGCGCGATGTAGCTGCCGCCGAGGATGACGAGATGCGTTGGCAACGTGTCGAGTTCGAGGATCGAGACATTGGTGAGGAACTCGACGTCGGAAAGTCCGGGGATGTCGGGCACCACCGCTCGGCCACCGACGTTGAGAAAGATCCGGTCGGCGTGCAGCACTGTGTCGTCGACGCGCAACGTGTGCGGATCCGCAAAACGTGCGTGCCCGCGAAACACCGTGCAGCCGTCCATGCCCGCCAACCAGTCCTCGACGCCCTTACGATCGCCCAACATGATCTCGTCTTTGCGCGCCTTGACTTTCGCCATGTCCACGCTGACCGGTCCGGTCGCCACCCCGTAGTCGGCGCCGCGGCGCGCCAGGTGGGCGGCGTACGCGCTGGCCACCAGCGTCTTCGTCGGAATGCAGCCGGTGTTCACGCAGGTGCCGCCGATCAGCTTGCGCTCCACCAGCGCGACCCGCTGCCCGGCCGCCGTCAGCCGCCCCGCCAGTGGTGGGCCGGCCTGGCCGGCGCCGACGATGACGGCGTCGAAATGCTCTGTCACTTAACCGCCGTCAGGATGTATTCCGTCAGCACATGACCCGTCACCGCGGCGATGGCGAACCCGCCGACGATCGCGACCACGTCCTCCAGCAGCGCGATGGGCAGGTCCTTGCCGGCCACGGCCGAAAGCCGCTTGCGTGCCTGGTAGCCGCCGAGGGTGCCGAGCACCGCACCGATGACACCGGCCCCGAGCGCGGTGAACGTCCAGTGCGGCCACGCTCCCAGCGCCGCCCCGGCCAGGCCGCCCATGATGATCCGGGCGGCGAAGATCGGCGGCGCCGTGCGGGCGGGTGTCTTGGGCAGCTTGTCGTTGACCAGTTCGCCGACCGCGAGAACGGTGAACACGATGACCGTGATGATGTTGGCCATCCAGGCGGCCCACGTGCCATGCAGGTCGAGCCAACCGAGGTAGGCCGCCCAGGCGACCACGGCGGGAGCCGTCAGCGAACGCAACCCGGCGACGACACCGATCAGTAAAGCCAGCAGCAGAACAAGCGCGTGTGTCACGAATACCCTCCTGGGGACGAACAGCCCGGCAACGGCAAGGGATGGCGGCCCATGGGAGTGACACGGGCGAACAGCCCTAGGCGGACGCTAACACAGCCGCCGACGGCGCACCCGCCTCCCAGCGTCACGCTAGCGTGACCGCCGGCTTCGAGCGCCACGCTAGCGTGACGCTCGAGCGTGGGGTCAGAACCGGCAGAACCTGATGTCGGACGCCAGAATCGCTTTGGCGCCGATGGCCGCCAACTCGTCCATGATCTCGTTGACGCCCCGACGGGGCACCAGCGCGCGGATGGCGACCCAGTCCGGGTCGGCGAGCGGCGCGATGGTCGGTGACTCCAGTCCCGGCGTGATCGCCGTGGCCTTTTCGAGCACCGAGCGCGGGCAGTCATAGTCGAGCATCAGATATTGCTGGCCGAACACCACACCCTGAATCCGGGCCACCAGTTGGTCGCGCGCGGCCCTGGTCCCCTCCTGCCCATCGGGGTCGGCGCCCTCGATGAGCACCGCCTCCGAATCGCACAGCGGATCGCCGAAGGCCACCAGGTCGTGCAGGCTCAGCGTGCGCCCGGAGCCGACCACGTCGGCGATGGCGTCGGCCACGCCGAGCTGGACCGAAATCTCCACCGCCCCGTCGAGCCGGATGACGGTTGCCTCAATACCGCGCTCCGCCAAGTCTTTTCGGACGAGGTTCGGGTAGGCGGTGGCGATTCGCTTGCCCGCCAGGTCGGCCGTCGTCCAATCGCGGCCGGCCGGGCCGGCATAACGGAAACTCGACGACCCGAAACCCAGCGCCAGCCGTTCCTTCACGGGGGCGTCCGAGTCGCGGACCAGATCCCGTCCGGTGATGCCGAAATCCAGCTGCCCCGAACCCACATAGATCGCAATGTCTTTGGGCCGCAGGAAGAAGAACTCGACCTGGTTGACCGGGTCGATGACGGTGAGGTCCTTGGAATCGGTGCGCCGCCGATAGCCGGCCTCGGCGAGAATTTCGCTGGCCGGCTGGCTCAGCGTGCCCTTGTTGGGAACCGCTACTCGCAGCATCGTCACAGCTTCCGGTAGACGTCGTCGAGCGACAGGCCACGCGCGATCATCAACACCTGCGTCCAATACAGCAACTGGCTGATCTCCTCGGCCAGTGCCTCGTCGGGTTCGTGTTCGGCGGCCAGCCACACCTCGCCGGCCTCCTCGAGGATCTTCTTGCCCAGCCCATGGACGCCGCCGTCGAGGGCGGCGACCGTGGCACTGCCGGCCGGTCGGGTGCGGGCACGCTCCCCCAGTTCGGCGAACAGCTCCTCAAAGGTCTTCACGGCCAGCGATTGTGTCACGCGGCGATAAGCAAAGTCACGGCAGTTTCGCTCGGCCGCCGATTCGGGCCGCCCGGTCAGTCGAATCCGGCGAGGGTAAGCCGCAGCGCTTCCTCTAACTGCACGTGAAAGGGCGCGCTGGCTGCGATATCCGGGTTCAGCCAGCCATCGAGAACGAATTGCACTGTGGCCAAACTCGTATGGACCAACAACGCGGGCCGGATGTCGACCGCAGTGTCGGCACCCATCCGGTATGCCACCTGCTCGATCAGCTTGTCGTGGTCGGCTTCGCTCACCAACACGGATTTGCTCAGCAGGTGGGGCGCGGTTGCGACGGCGTGGCGCCATGGCCCAAGATCGTCGACTGCGCTGACATCCTTCGCGCGCGTGACGAATAGCTGAATCAACGCTTCGACGGGCGACTCGTGTGCCGGCCGCGCGCTGTAGGACCCGACGATCTCGGCGGCAGCCTCCCGGACCGGATCGACCAGCAGGCCCTCCTTCGTGGGCGCGTACCGGAAATAGGTGCTGATGGAGATGCCGGCGGCGGCGGCGATGTCCTCCGTCGTCACCGCCTCGAAGCCGCGCTCGGCGAACAGCCGGTGCGCGGTCTGCTGGATCTGCGACAGCAGCGCGGCCCGCCGCCTGTCCCGCAGCGAGCCGTTGTTTGCTGAGGGCATGCGATCACCTTCGTCAGTACGACAGTCCAACACCGCGGCGCCGCCCGGCGGCGATTTCAGATGAGTGACTCTACACTATTGAAAGTCCCTATCAAGTAGGTTATTGTGATGCAGCCCACGCCGATGAACTGCATAGTCTTTATCCTTGTTGACATTATTTTAATAAAAATTGCCATCGGAGACGCGGCGGTCGTCCGCTCGGCACTTGGGAAATCGGGGGCGGAAAGAGAGCCGATGGAAGCGGTAGCTGGAACGCGATGACCCTTGCCACGAGTTTGCTGGGCGCACCCCGGGTCACGCCAGTATGACGACACAGGTTGACGGCGTCGGCGCCGTTCGGGATTGGTCGGTCGGTTATGTCAAACGCCACCCCGTCGCCTCGCTGACGACGGTCGGCGAGCAGTTCGTTCTGGGCGTGCGCACCGCTCAATACTTCTTCGTCGACCTGCTGACCGGGCGATTCCAGTGGCAAGAGTTCGTCCGTCAGGGCGCCTTCATGGCCGGCACCGCCGTATTGCCGACGATCCTGGTGTCACTGCCGATCAGCGTCACCCTCTCCATCCAGTTCGCGCTGCTGGCCGGGCAGGTCGGGGCCACATCGCTGGCCGGGGCGGCCAGCGGCCTCGCGGTCATCCGTCAGGGGGCTTCGCTGGTGGCCGCGGTGCTGATGGCGTCGGCCGTCGGATCGGCCATCACCGCCGACCTGGGTTCGCGGAAGATGCGCGAGGAAACCGACGCGATGGAGGTGATGGGCGTCTCGGTGATCCGCCGGCTGGTCGTCCCCCGTTTGGCCGCCGCTGTGATGATCGGCGTGGCCCTCACCGGCGTGGTCTGCTTCGCCGGATTCTTCGCAAGCTACATGTTCAACGTGTATTTCCAGAACGGGGCGCCGGGCAGCTTCGTGTCGACATTCGCGTCGTTCGCCACGACCGGCGACATGATCTTGGCGCTGCTGAAGGCGATCGTGTTCGGCGCCATCGTGGCCATCGTGGCGAGCCAGAAAGGCTTGTCGACCAAGGGCGGACCGACGGGTGTGGCCAACTCGGTCAACGCGGCGGTCGTCGAGGCGATCCTGTTGCTGATGATCGTCAACGTCGCCATCAGCCAGCTCTACATCATGTTGTCGCCCAGGACAGGGCTGTGACGTGACCGCTTCCGCGTACCAACCGCTCGCGCCGATTTCGGTGCCGTTCGTCCGGATCTACCGCAGGGGCAAGGTGCCGATCATCCGGCTCGGCCATCTGCTGGTCTTCTTCGTCCGGGCGGCCGTTGCCGTCCCGCTGGCGCTGCGCCAATACCGCGGCGAGTTCTTGCGGTTGTTGTCGAACATCACCTGGGGCAACGGTTCGATCGTCGTGGGTGGCGGCACCGCCGGGGTAGCCGTTGTGCTCGGCATGACGGTCGGCGCGCTCGTCGGCATCGAGGGCTACAACTTCCTGGATCTGCTCGGGCTCGGACCCGCGACCGGGTTCGTCTCCTCGTTGGTCAACACGCGCGAGCTGGCGCCTCTGATGGCATCGCTGGCTTTCGCCATGCAGGGCGGCTGCCGATTCACCGCCCAGCTGGGGTCCATGCGCATTGCCGAGGAGATCGACGCCATGGAATCGATCGCCATCCGCCCGATCCCCTACCTGGTGACCACGAGGCTGATCGCTTCGGTGGTGGCGATCGTCCCGCTGTACGCGGCGTGCCTGGCGATCGGTTACCTGAGCACTCAGCTGGTCGTCGGAATCAGCAGTGGCGGATCAACCGGTTCCTACCTGCACTACTTCACGCTGATGCTGGCCGGCCAGGACATCGTCTATTCCCTGATCAAGGCTGTCATCTTCGTCTGGATCGCATCGACGATCCAGTGCTACTACGGGTATTACGCGAGCGGTGGCCCGGAAGGCGTCGGGGTGGCCGCGGGGCACGGGATGCGAGCAAGCATCACCGTCGTGATCATCGTGAACATGCTGCTCACCATGGCTCTCTGGGGCGTCGACTCCGGCGCACGGTTCGGCGGCTAGGTGGACCATGCCCAATTCCTTTGAGCTGGACGGACGCGGCCCGTCTGACCGGCAGCTGTTCGCCATCGGCATTGCGGTCGTCGTTGTCGGCGCCCTGGTCACCACCGGCATGTTGGTGAAATCCACTGGAAAACTTGATGATTACGTGCGAGTCATCGCCGATCTGGTGAACGTGGGCGACGGCCTTCCGCAGAAGTCTGACGTCAAATACCACGGCGTGCTGGTCGGCTCGGTCAACGGCGTCGTGCCCGCGGCGCAGGGCAAGCCCAACTATGTCCACATCGACCTCAAAGAGGAATTCGCCAAGTCGATTCCGGCCACCGTGACCGCAAGGGTGGTGCCCAGCAATGTCTTCGCCGTGTCGTCGGTTCAGTTGGTGGGCTCCCCCAACCAGGGGGGCTCTGGCGAGAAAATCCGCGGCGGCGCCCACATTCCGGAGGACAAGCGGCTTCCGACCGTTTTGTTTCAGACGACGGTGAGCAAGTTACGCGATGTGCTTGCCGCGGCGGGGCGTGGCCGCGACGACCGGTCCGTCGGGATTCTGGCCGCGCTGGGCGCCGCCACCGACCACCGCCGCGTCGCCCTGTTGGACGCCGGTGCCCAATTGAATCGCCTTCTCGATCAGCTCAATTCGATCGTGAGTACTGACACCGGCCCGTCGACGGTATCCGCACTGCTGGATGCGACCACTGGGCTTGCCCAGACGGCCCCCGACCTTCTCGACGCCCTGCACCAGGCCGTCGAGCCGATGCGGACCTTCGCCGAGACGCGGGGGCAGCTGGCCACACTGCTTTCGGGCGCCGAGTACACGGTCGGCACGACCCGTCAGTCGTTCGGCAACCACGTCGACCAACTCATCCAGATCACCACCGATTTCACCCCCGTGCTCGGAGTGCTGGCGCAAAAGTCGAACAACTTTGTGCCCGCGGTGGTCAAGCTGGACAACCTGGCCACCCAGTTCATGGAGCAGGTGTGGAACCCACGGACGAACGTCGGCAACATGCGCGCGATGCTGACGTTCACACCCAGCTCCACCTACACGCGTGCTGACTGTCCGCATTACGGCGAGCTGAAGGGACCCAGCTGTTTTACCGCACCGCTGGTCCCCGTACGCCCCGATCTGCCCGAAGTGCTGCTGCCGCAGAACTATCAGCCACCCAAGGATCTGGCGCCGCCCCCCGGCACGGTCATCGGTCCCGACGGCAACCTCGTCGCCGTGGGCCCGCCGCTGATCAACCCGAATCCCAACCTGTCCGATCCCAACCCTCCCCTGCCCGCGGGGGTTACCCCGTCGCCCCCCGTGCCCGGGAGCGCGAATCCCGATAACCCCTCGCCCGGAGCACCCGCAACACCGCAACCGCACGAACCGTGGGTCGCGCCGGTGGCACCCAAGGCGCCCTGGATTCCGCAGGCGTCGTTCGGCGTCCCACATTTCGGGGGGAATGTGGGACCCGTTGGGAGCCAGTACGAACGCACCATGTTGGGCGTGATCACCGGCGGTCCGCCGAGTGAAGCCACCGAGCTGCTGCTGGGTCCGGTCGCCCGGGGAACCACGGTGTCACTCGCGCAGCCGGCCGGGGAGGCCAAATGAAGTTTCGCGGCCCACTCATCGCCCTGACCCTGTTCATGGTCGTCTCGGTGACGTTCACGTGGCTGGTGTACGTGAGCCTGCGGCGCGACGTGGCCGGCGATACCGCCAAGTATGCGGCGGTGTTCAGCGACGTGTACGGGCTTCGCGAAGGCGACGACGTCCGCATGGCCGGAGTCCGCGTCGGTCGTGTGGAAAAGATCGAGTTGGACGGGAAACTGGCGAAGGTCTGGTTCGTGGTGCAGCAGGAACAGCGGCTCTTCGGCAACACCCTCGCGTCGGTGACATACCAGAACATCGTCGGCCAGCGCTACCTCGGACTGTCGTTGGGCAAGGAGGGCAGCCCGGAACTGCTGCCACCGGGCAGCACCATCCCGCTGGACCGCACCGAACCATCATTCGACGTCACCACGCTGCTCAACGGTTACGAACCGTTGTTCAGCCTGCTGAACCCCCACGACGCCGACAACCTCACCAAGGGCATCATTGCGTCGCTGCAGGGCGACACGTCTTCGCTGGCCACGCTGGTCGGCCAAACCTCCACTCTCACAGAGACATTCGCGGGCCGAGACCAGGCGCTCGGAAGCGTGATCACCAGCCTCGACAAGGTTATGGGCAACCTCGCCCGGCAGAACGACGACCTCGACGGCGTGATCACCGAGACCCGCAGCATCGTCGGCGAGCTCGACGTGCGCCGGCCGGAACTGGTTGCGTCGGTGGGTTCCCTGGCTCGGGTGACCGGGCGGCTGTCGACATCCGCGGCGGACGTGTACCCGGCGCTGCGCGAGTTCATTGACCGTCAGCCCGGTGTCACCAAACACCTGATGGACGTCGAACCTCAGGTCGCGTTCTTCGGCGACAACATACCGCTGCTGCTCAAGGGACTCACCAGGGTTGGCAATCAGGGCGCCTATGGAAACGCCTACGTCTGCGACGTGAACTTCATGGGATTCTTCCCCGGCCTCAACGATGTCGTGCCGATCATCGTCAACGCCGCCACGCCGGGTAACAAGGCGTGGCACAGCCCGAGATGCAGGAGCACGGCCGATGGCTGACGCGTCCGTGTGGGAGCGGATGAGGAAGCGTCCGCTGGAAAGCTACAACAAGACGTGGCTTGGGTTCATCGCCGTCGCGGTGGTCGCGGTGGTCATCGGAGTCATGTTGCTCGTGCACGCCCTGGGCGCCGGCTACCGGCACTACACCGCGGAGTTCCTGCAGGCCGCCTCGCTCCGGCCCGGCAACCCCATCGTGGTCGCGGGCATTCCGGTGGGCAACGTCACGAGCATGAAACTCGTTGGCGACCACGTCGAGGCGGGGCTCAAGGTCCGGGACAACATCACCCTGGGCAAGGACTCCCGGGCACAGATCAAGGTGACAACTATCCTAGGCTCGCGCTACCTGGCATTGGAACCCAACGGCCCCGCGCGACTGCCCGACAACACCTTCGACCTGGCGCACACGGAAGTCCCCTACGACCTGCAGGCCGCATTGCAGGATGCCAGCACCACTTTCGAGCAGGTCGACTCCGACAGGTTCGCGCAATCGCTGGCGGTGCTCGGCAAGCAGCTCGAGGGCCTGCCGGCCGTTGTGCCGCAGGCGATCTCAAACATCCACACCCTGTCCTCGATCATCGCGATCCGGCGGGACCAACTCGGACAGCTGTTGCGCAGTACGGAGCAGGTGACCAACACGCTGCGGCGCCAGCAGGCTGGTATCGGAAATCTGGTCGACCAGGGTCAAGACCTGCTCGGCCAATTCGTCGCGCGGCGAGCGGTTTTCCACGCGATGATGCGATCCCTGTCCAGCCTTGTCGACACCATGGGTCAGGTCGTGGTCAATGATCGCTCGGGCCTGGAATCGCTGATCAAGGACATGCGCGACTTCACCAACTTGATGTCTCAACACGACGACCTGCTGCACAGCATGCTGCAGACCAGCCCGATCTTCTTCCGGGAAGCGGCCAACCTCACCGGCGACGGCAACGCGATCAACTTCAACGCCCCCAACGTTCCGTTGATCGACTCGTGGATGTGCGCAATCAGCGGCCGCGCCAAGCAATTCGGCATGATCCAGTACTTCAAGGACTGCCAGTGAGGCGCCGGGCCGCGGGCATGCTTAGAACGAAGGTGCTTGCCGTCGCCGCCACCATCGCGGTGAGCGCCGCGGCGATCGGCGTCGGTTGGTGGTACCTGGGGTCCGACGAGGACAGCATTAGCCTGACCGCCCAATTCGACAGCGCCTCAGGGCTATACGAAGGCAATACGGTGGCGGTGCTGGGCATGCCCGTCGGCAACATCACCAAGATCACGGCCAAGGGCGGCTACGTCGAGGTCGAGTTCACCGTCGACCGCCACGTCAAAGTTCCCGCCACCGCGCAAGCGGTCACCGTGTCGACCTCTATCCTCACCGACCGCCAAATCGAACTCACCCCGCCGTATCGGGGCGGACCGGCCCTTCAGAACCACGACACCATCGGATTGCCCCGGACCAAGACGCCCGTCGAATTCAGCAGCGTTCTCAATGTTCTGGACAAGGTGACCAAGTCACTCGAGGGCGACGGCCGCGGCGGCGGTCCGGTCGCCGACGTGCTGGGCGGCGGCACCGACGTAGTGAAGGGCAACGGCGAGAAGATCAAAGCGGCGCTCGGTGAACTGTCGACGGCGCTGCGCTTGTCCAGCGACCGCGGTGCGACGACTCGCGAGCAGATCACCACGATCGTCAAAAACATCAGCACGCTGTTCGACGCCGTGACCGCTAATGACACGAAGTTGCGCGAATTCGCCTCCACCATACACCAAGTCAGCCAGATCATGGCCGACGAGGACATCGGCAGCGGAACCACCGGCCGCAGGCTCAACGAACTGATCCAGCGCGCCGGCGACCTGCTCGACGCCAACCGCGACAACATCAAGCAGTCCGCGCGGGGCGGCAACGCGACGCTGCAGATGGTGACCGACCAGCGGCGCGACCTGGCCGAACTTCTGGATCTGGCCCCGCTGGTGGCTGACAACGCCTACAACATGGTGGACCGTGCGAACGGCAGCGTGCGTGCCCGCTTCCTCACCGATCGGCTGCTTTTCGACAGTCAGTACACCAAAGAGATCTGCAACCTCATGGGCCTTCGGCAACTCGGCTGCAGCACCGGGACCATCCAGGATTTCGGTCCCGACTTCGGATTGACCTATGTGCTGGACGGTATGGCCGCGATGGGGCAGAAATGATGGCAGCGGGTATGCGGGCAACGCTGGCGGCGGCTGCCGCGGCAATGGTTACCGCGGGATGCGCCACGAACGGCCTTGCCAGCCTGCCCCTTCCGGCCCCGGGGCTGGGGTCCGGAGGCTATTCGCTCAACGCCGTCTTCTCCAATGCGCTCAACCTGCCGATGAATGCCAAGGTGAAGCTCGCCGGCGCCGATGTCGGACAGCTCGAATCGATGGTGGCACGCAATTACACCGCGGTAACGCGACTGCGCATCCGCGACGGCGTGCAACTGCCCCGCGGCAGCACCGCCGAATTGCGCACCGCGACACCGTTGGGCGACGTGTTCGTCGCGCTGAAGCCGCCGGCCGCGGGCGATCCGGACGGGCCCCCGTTGAAGGACGGGGACACCATCGGCCTGGATTCGACGGCGGCGGCGGCGACCGTCGAGTCCGTGCTGAGCTCGGCGGCGATTCTGGTGAACGGGGGGGCAGTTCGCAATTTCACCAACATCATCAACGGCTTCGGCAAGGCAACCGGTGACCAGGGCCAGGCGTTCGGCGACATGATCCGCAAGTCCAACGAGCTGCTCGGGCGGTTGGATTCCCGGTCGGATCAGATCACCGCCGCATTGAGCCAATTGTCGCGCCTGGCCGACCAACTCGACGCCAAGAACCAAACCATCAGCGACCTGGTCGGGGCCGCCAGTCCCGCCACTTCGGCCCTGGCCGGCAACACCACCCAGCTGGCCGACCTGGCTGTGCAGGTGGGTGACACGTCCCGGTTGCTGGCCAGGTTTCCCTCGATCGGCGGGACGGACACCAGCGGCCGCAGCCTGATCCGCGACCTGAACACGGTCGCCGCGGCCGCCAACGACGTTGCGGTGAGCCCGGACACCAGCTGGCTCGCGCTGAACCGGCTGATACCCGCGTTGGTCAAATCCACGGCGGGCAATTCGATTTCGGTGAATGTGGGCGTCGACAAGATCATGCTCGGGTCGATACCCGACATCGGTTTCCCCGGTGACATCGGGCTGCACGGACCACACCACTACAACGTGAACCTGCTCGTCGGCACGCTCAAATACACGCTGTGGCGTCTGCAGGAGCGGGTGGTCGGCCGCGGCCCGAACTCACCGCAGGTTCCGGTCATTCCGGACCCGAACATTCCGGGTCAAATCGACGTCGCCCCCGGACCCCCGCCAGGACCGAACCCATGACCCGCGCCATCGACGACGTCGCCAACCTCATCGTCCGGGCGGTACGCACCGGCCATCGGCAACAGGTCTGGCTATCGGTGGCCGGATTAGTGCTCATCCTGGTCGTTGCAACCGCCTATCTGCTCATCGGCGCGCTGCGGGTGAAGCCGTTCGCCTCGTCCTACCGCGTCACCGTGCAGTTGCCCGACTCCGGCGGCCTACTGCCCAATCAAGACGTCGCGCTGCGCGGAGTGCGCGTTGGTCGTGTCGAGTCTTTGCAGATCACCGACAACGGTGTGAACGCAGTCGCCAGCATCGCGTCGACGGTGCGAATCCCGGCGAACAGCGTTGTCCACGTGTCCGCGCTCTCGCCGGCCGGCGAGCAGTACATCAACTTCGAAGCCGCCTCGGATGCCGGGCCGTATCTGCGCGACGGCAGCCTCATCGCCTTGGACCACACCACCGTCCCGGTCAGCTTGGCGCAGTTGCTCGGTGACGCCGACGGACTGTTGGCCCAAGTCGACCCCCACAAGATCGAATTGATCAAGCAGGAATTGAGCTTGAGCAAGGAAGGCCCGGCGAAGCTGACCGCCATTGTCGACGGCGGCACGTTCCTGCTTTCGACGCTCGATTCGGTGCTGCCGCAAACCACCAGCATCATCAAGACCAGCCGGGTCGTTCTCACCCTGGCAAACGACAAGAACGCCGGCTTGGGCGCTGCCGCAAGGGAACTCAACCAGACGCTCACCGGCGTCGCCCGGATGCAGACCGGATATCGGCGGTTGACCGAGCAGACGCCGCGCACCCTGTCCGCCGTCGACAATCTCTTCACCGACAATTCCGACACCATGGTGCAGTTGCTGGGCAGCATGGCCACCATGTCGCAGCTGCTCTATGTGCGAGTGCCCGCACTCAACGCGCTGTTCCCCGACTACCGCGGATCGGTATTGGACGCCGTCGCAAGCACTTTTCACGATCAAGGCGTGTGGGCGACGGCCGACCTCTACCCCCGCTATGTGTGCGACTACGGGACACCGTCGCACGCCTCCTCGGCCGCCGACTACTACGAACCGTTCATGTACACCTACTGCCGGGACGACGACCCCGCCGTCTCCATCCGCGGCGCCAAGAACGCGCCCCGGCCCGGGGGCGACGACACCGCCGGGCCGCCGCCGGGCGCCGACCTGGGCGCGCGCACAGATCCGACCCCGCGGGGCCGCTACACCATTCCCACCCCCTACGGTGGCCCGCCTCTGCCGATCGAACCACCCCACTGAACCCCAACCATTCGAGCCGATCCCTAGGAGATGATCGTGGCCGTGACCACCAAGAAGAACCCAAAGGCCGACGTGCAAGCCGAAGCGGACTCGGGCGCCGCAGCTTCGGACGTCACTGACGACGACGCCGACGAGGCGCGCGCTGGTCTCGACGACACGACCACGGGCGAGGGCGAGGGCGAGGACGAGGGCGAGGGCGAGGGCGCGTTGCTCAAGCGCAAGCGCCCCGATACCGAGCGCCGCAAGCGGCCCTGGAAACATTATCTGCGCCGCGGTGCCCTGCCGATGCTGCTGATTGCCTCGCTTGCCCTTTCGGGGTTCCTCGGCTGGCGGCAGTGGCAAGAGCATCAAGTCAGGCTCGCGGGCGAGCAGGCCCAACAGGCGGCCATCGCCTACGCGCAGGTGCTGACGAGCATCGATTCAAACAAGGTCGACGACAACTTTCGGCAGGTTCTCGACGGTGCGACCGGCGAGTTCAAGGACATGTACACCCAATCCAGCGTCAAACTTCGCCAGCTGCTGATCGACAACAAGGCGACCGCGCACGGCGTCGTGGTGGACTCGGCGGTTCAGTCGGCGTCCACCAATAGGGTTGTCGTGCTGGTCTTTATCGACCAGACCGTCACCAATACCGCCGCTCCCGACCCGCGCATCGACCGCAGCAGGATCAAGATGACCATGGAGAAGGTCGACGGTCGCTGGCGGGCAAGTAAAGTCCAGCTCCTCTGAGCCGACGGGATGATGTGATGCTCAAGGAATTGTCGACGGCAGCCATATTGGTAGTTGCCACAACAATTTCCACCGCCGTCCCGGCAAGTGCGTCCGCTCCTTCATTTTGCGGGGAGCTGGGCGGCGACTGGGACGGCCAGTACTGTCACACCTCGGTCACATCGGAACGCAAAGCCGTGCGGGACATCAAGGTCGCGGTGCCGGACCTGGTCGACAACCCGACTACCGGCCCGGTGGTGCGCGATTATCTGAAAACCCTGGTCACCAACTGGAAGACGGCGAACACGAGCATGGCCGCCGACAGCTACGGCGAGGAGAACTTCGAAGTATTCCGGCACGGCAACCTGCTCAGCGCGGTGTTCCACGAGGATTACCACGCCGACGGGCCAAAGCCGAACAACGCCTACCGGACCTTCACATTCGACATGGCAAGCGGCCGTCGGGTGCAGCTGGCCGACCTGACAACGTCAAACCCGCTGACCGCGATCCCGCCGGTGGCCGCGCCGTTCGTTGAGACGGCGCTCAATCAGGCTCCCCCACCGCATGATCCGGGCACCTACCCGTTTGTCCTCGACCGTTGGACTCCCGACAAGGTCTACTCCGGGGCTTACAAGGCCTGGGCGTTGACGCCGGACGAATTGATCCTGTACATGCCGGACTACCCCGTGGCTCACGACGAGCCGCTCAACTTCACGCCCGGTGCCATGCAGTGGTTCATGGACGGGGGCACGGTGCAAGCGCATATCCCGCTGTCCGCCTTGGGTTCCGTGCTGCGCGTCTAGGGCCGGCACCCATGGGCGTTGTCTCAGTTGGCCTTTCGACGACGCCGATCGATCGATATCACGTCGGCGCCGCACTCGCCGTGCGTCACCTGGCCGTCGTCCCCGGTGGACGCAGGCCTGCGGCGGCCCGAGGAACGGACGCTGGCCGCCAAATCGCCGTAGTCCCAGGCTAAATCGCCAACCTCGCGCTTCGTGCGGTCGACCGCGGTACCCAGCGCCCCGACGATGCGTCGGACGTGCAGGACCGTGACATTGACGGCTTCGGCGACAATGTCGGTGGCGATATCGGCGATGCGGTTCAACTCTGGATCAATCCTCCGGGTTGTAGCCGAGGTTGGGCGCGAGCCAGCGTTCGGCTTCCTTCAAGGTCCAGCCCTTGCGCTTCGCGTAGTCGGCGACCTGGTCCTGGCCCAGCCGGCCGACCACAAAGTACTGCGACTGGGGGTGCGAGAAGTACCAGCCGCTGACGGCCGCGCCGGGCCACATCGCCATCGACTCGGTGAGCTCGATGCCGGTCCGCTCCTTGACGTCCATCAGCTTCCACAGCGTCACCTTCTCGGTGTGCTCCGGGCAGGCCGGGTAGCCGGGCGCGGGGCGGATTCCCACGTACTTCTCGTCGATGAGCGCCTCGTTGTCCAGCTGCTCGTCCGGCTGGAATCCCCAGAACTCCTTGCGAACTCGTTGGTGCATCCGCTCGGCGAACGCCTCGGCCAGCCGGTCGGCGACCGATTCCAGCAGGATCGCGCTGTAGTCGTCGAGCGCCGCCTTGAACTCCGCGATCTTCTCCTGGCTGCCGAGCCCCGCGGTGACGGCGAAGGCGCCCACGTAGTCGGCCAGGCCGGTGTCCTTGGGCGCGATGTAGTCGCCCAACGACCGGTTGGGGATGCCGTCGCGGTGCTCGCCCTGCTGGCGCAGGTTGTGCAGCGTGGTCAGCACCTCGGAGCGGGTGTCGTCGGTGTAGACCTCGATGTCGTCACCGACGGCGTTGGCCGGGAAGAACCCGATCACCCCGTTGGCGGTCAGCCACTTCTCCTTGATCGCGGTGTCGAGCATCTGCTGGGCGTCGTCGTACAGCTTGCGGGCGGCTTCACCCGAGGCCGGGTTGTTGAGAATGTCGGGGAAGCGGCCCTTCATCTCCCAGGCGTTGAAGAACGGCTGCCAGTCGATGTATTCGCGCAACTCGGCGAGATCGTAGTCCTGAAATTCCCGTACTACCGCACCGATCGCGGGCACCGGCGGCGTGTAGCCGTCCCACTCGACCGGCGTCCGGTTCGCCCGAGCCTTCTCCAGGGTCAGCATCGGCCGCTCGTTCTTTTGCGCGTGCCGTTCCCGCAGCGATGCGTAGTCGGCCTCGGTGGCCTCGAGCAGGCCAGGACGCTGCTTGTCGTCGAGCAGCGCCGCGGCGACCGGCACCGAGCGCGACGCGTCCTTGACCCAAACCACCGGCCCGGAACGGCGCGGCGCCACCTTCACCGCGGTGTGGGCGCGCGAGGTGGTCGCGCCGCCGATCAGCAGCGGGATCTCCAAGCCCTCGCGTTCCATCTCCGCGGCGAAGTTGACCATCTCGTCCAGCGAGGGGGTGATCAGGCCGGACAGCCCGATGATGTCGGCGTTGTGTTCCTTCGCCGCATCCAGGATCTTGCTCGCGGGCACCATCACACCGAGATCGATCACCTCAAAGTTGTTGCACTGCAAGACAACCCCGACGATGTTCTTGCCGATGTCGTGGACGTCGCCCTTCACCGTCGCCATCACGATGGTGCCGTTGGTGTCCTTCGCCGCCGCAGTGCCGTTCTGCTCCTTCTCCTCCTCGATGAACGGCAGCAGGTACGCCACGGCCTTCTTCATCACGCGGGCCGACTTCACCACCTGGGGCAGGAACATCTTGCCCGAGCCGAAAAGGTCGCCGACGACGTTCATGCCGTCCATCAGCGGGCCCTCGATCACCTCGATCGGGCGACCACCCGCGGCGGCGATCTCGGCCCGCAGTTCCTCGGTGTCCTCGTCGACGTGCGCATCGATGCCCTTGACCAGGGCGTGGGTGATCCGCTCGCGGACCGGCAGGCCGCGCCACTCGGCGGCCGCCGGGTCCTCGGACTTTTCCGAACTGTTGAACCGCTCCGCGATTTCCAGTAGTCGTTCGGCCGCGTCCTCGCGGCGGTTCAGCACGACGTCCTCGATGCGCTCCCGCAGTTCGGGGTCGATCGAGTCGTAGGGCACCAGCGCACCCGCGTTGACGATGCCCATGTCCAGACCGGCCTTGATGGCGTGGAACAGGAACACCGAGTGGATGGCCTCGCGGACGGGGTTGTTGCCCCGGAACGAGAACGACACGTTCGAGATGCCGCCGGAGAGGTGCACGCCGGGCAGGTTCTCCTTGATCCAGGCGCAGGCCTCGATGAAGTCGATCCCGTAGGACGCGTGCTCCTCGATACCGGTCGCCAGCGCGAAACAGTTCGGGTCGAAGATGATGTCCTCGGGCGGGAAGCCGACCTGTTCGGTCAGGATCCGGTAGGCGCGACCGCAGATCTGTTTGCGGCGCTCCAGGTTGTCGGCCTGGCCCTGCTCGTCGAAGGCCATCACGACGACGGCCGCCCCGTACTTGCGGCACAGCCGCGCCTCGCGGATGAACTTCTCCTCGCCCTCCTTCATGGAGATCGAGTTGACGATCGGCTTGCCCTGCACGTTCTTCAGGCCGGCCTCGATGACCTCCCACTTGGACGAGTCGATCATCACCGGGACGCGGCTGATGTCCGGCTCGGCCGCGATCAGCTTGGTGAACCGGTCCATCGCGGCGACGCCGTCGATCATGCCCTCGTCCATGTTGATGTCGATGACCTGCGCGCCGACCTCGACCTGCTGCAGCGCAACCGACAGCGCGGTGTCGTAGTCCTCGGCCTTGATCAGGTTGCGGAACCGGGCGGAACCGGTGATGTTGGTGCGCTCACCGATGTTGACGAACAGCGAGTCGTCGGTGATGTTGAGCGGCTCCAGGCCGGCGAGGCGGGTGGCCACCCGAATCTCCGGCACGTCCCGCGGCGGCTTGCCCTCGACGACCTTGGCGATCTCGGCTATGTGCGCCGGCGTCGTCCCGCAGCAACCACCGACCAGGTTCACCAGCCCGGCGTCGGCGAATTCGGCGATGTAGCCGGCCTGCCGCGTCGGGAACTCGTCGTACTCGCCAAAGGCGTTGGGCAGACCGGCGTTCGGGTAGCAGGAGACGAAGGTGTCCGCGATGCGCGACATCTCCGCGATGTACGGCCTCATCTCCGGTGCACCCAGGGCGCAGTTGAGCCCGACCGCGATCGGCCGGGCGTGCCTGATCGAGTTCCAGAAGGCCTCGGTGACCTGACCGGACAACGTCCGCCCGGAAGCGTCGGTGATGGTGCCCGAGATGATCACCGGCCAGCGGCGCCCGCGTTCCTCGAACAGGGTCTCGATGGCGAACACCGCCGCCTTGGCGTTCAGCGTGTCGAAGATCGTCTCGACGATGATGAGGTCGGCACCACCGTCGACCAGGCCGCGGGCGGCGTCGAGGTAGGCGGCGACCAGCTGGTCGTACGAGACGTTGCGCGCCCCGGGATCGTTCACGTCCGGCGAGATCGACGCGGTCCGCGTGGTCGGCCCGAGGGCGCCGGCGACGTAGCGGGGCTTGTCCGGGGTGCTGAACTCGTCGGCCGCCGCCCGCGCAAGCGCGGCGCCGGCGTAATTCAGCTCGTAGCTCAGTTCCTGCATGCCGTAGTCGGACAGCGAGATCGCGTTCGCGTTGAACGTGTTGGTCTCGAGGATGTCGGCGCCCGCCTCGAGGTACTCGCGATGGATCCCCTCGATGATGTGCGGCTGCGTCAGGTTGAGCAGGTCGTTGTTGCCGACGAGATCGCTCGGCCAGTCCTTGAACCGCTCCCCGCGGTAGCCGGCCTCATCCGGCCGGTCCCGCTGGATCGCCGTGCCCATCGCGCCGTCGATCACCATGATTCGCTGGCGCAGGGCTGCCGTCAGGTCGTCGGTGCAGTCGGGACGGATGTTCGGCTCGGGGCTGAACTTCGGCTCAAGAGCGCTCACGTACGTTCCTTCCGTAGCGGAAGGCGTCCTTCTCGTCAACAACGTCGACTCTGCCGAGCGTGGCGGATACCGACGGGGGACCCGGATCCGTTGCAACGCCTCTCGACGGTGGAAAGTCTACGTTGTCACCCGACGTCTGGACGCCCAACCCATCGCCGCGACCAACGGCTCGCGGATCCTGTCGGCGACGGGGTAGTTACCAAGGTTAACCAGTTTGACGCCGAGCGTATTTCGTCTCGACCGGGTCGCCGGTGGTTGACGTCGTCCCGGGTCAGGTCGGCAGTCACCCCATTCAGGATAGTCGTCGGAAGGGAATGCCCCCGGAGGATGACGGGTCCCTGCCGGGGAAGGCCGAACATCGGCCGCAAAGGCCGTACGCTGATTCTGTGACCCCGTCCGATGGCCCACCCTTCGGTGAAGCCAAACTGCCCGAGCTGCACAACACCATCGTCGTGGCGGCATTCGAGGGCTGGAACGACGCGGGCGACGCGGCCAGTGACGCGCTCGAGCACCTCGAGGCCATCTGGGAAGCCGACCCGATCCTGGAGATCGACGACGAGGCGTACTACGACTACCAGGTGAACCGCCCGGTCATTCGTCAGGTCGACGGGGTGACCCGGGAGCTGGTGTGGCCGGCGATGCGCATCTCCCACTGCCGGCCGCCGGGCAGCGACCGCGACGTGGTGTTGATGCACGGCGTGGAACCCAACATGCGCTGGCGCACCTTCTGCGCCGAGCTGGTCGCCATCGCCGACAAACTCAACGTGGACACCGTGGTCATCCTGGGGGCGCTGCTGGCCGACACGCCGCACACCCGGCCGGTTCCGGTGTCGGGCGCGGCGTACTCCCCCGAATCGGCCAAACGCTTCGGGCTCGAGGAGAGCCGCTACGAGGGACCGACCGGCATCGCCGGGGTGTTCCAGGACGCCTGCGTGGCCGCCGGGATCCCCGCCGTGACGTTCTGGGCGGCCGTGCCGCACTACGTGTCTCAGCCGCCCAACCCGAAGGCGACGGTGGCGTTGCTGCGCCGCGTCGAGGACGTGCTCGACATCGAGGTGCCGCTGGCCGACCTGCCGACCGACGCCGAGGAGTGGGAGCAGGCCATCACCGAGATGGCCGCCGAGGACGAGGACCTGGCCGAATACGTGCTGTCGCTGGAACAGCGCGGCGATGCGGAGGTCGACATGAACGAGGCGCTGGGCAAGATCGACGGCGACGCGCTGGCCGCCGAGTTCGAGCGGTATCTGCGCCGCCGCCGGCCCGGCTTCGGGCGCTAGCGGCGATCGCAAACTCGGCGACGCCGAGTGCAGCGGGTCGCCGCCATCGGACTAGCGGCGATCGCAAACTCGGCGACGCCGAGTGCAGCGGGTCGCCGCCATCGGGCTAGCGGCGATCGCAAACTCGGCGACGCCGAGTGCAGCGGGTCGCCGCCATCGGGCTAGCGGCGATCACGAGCGCGGCGCAGCCGGGCGAAGCGGGTCGCCACCATCGGACTAAACCTTCTTGCCCAGTCCCTGGTTGTAGGCGCTGGTGGACCGCCCGAGCGCCGCGACCTGGGCGTCCAGTTCGGGCAGCAGCTCCGACGTCGGCTTGTGCAGCGGCAACTCGCCGACCGAGGTGGACAGCACCGGCTTGATCCAGCGGAACGCGGCCACCCAGCTGGGGCAGTAAACCCGGTTGCGACGGCCCTCGATGCCCTTGACGAACGCGTCCGCGCATTTCGCGACGGTGGTGGTCTTGTTCAGCGGCCACGGGAAGCTGGCCAGCAGCTTGCCGAAGGCGGGCAGGTCGGCCTCGCTGTCGCGAACCAGCGCGGTGTCGATCCACGACATGTGCGACGACCCGACCGCGACGCCGCGGTGCGCCACCTCCAGCCGCAACGCGTTGGCGAGGATCTCCACGCCGGCCTTCGACGCGTTGTAGGGGGCCAGCCCCGGACACGCCGCGTACGCGGCCAGCGACGAGACGATCAGCACGTAGCCGCGGGTCTCGATCACCGCCGGCAACGTGGCCCGCACGGTGTTGAAGACGCCGAGGACGTTGATGTCCAGGACCCGCTTGAACGCCTCGGGGTCGACCTGCAGCACCGACCCGTAGCTGGCGATGCCTGCGTTGGCCACGACGACATCGATGCCGCCGAACCGTTCGACGGCCCGCGCGGCGGCCGCCTGCATGGCATTCAGGTCGCGCACGTCGGCGACGGCGGTCAGCACGCGGTCTTCACCGAGCTCGGCGGCCAGCGCGCTCAGCTCGGCGTCGTTGAGATCGGTGAGCACCAGCCTGGCGCCCTTGTCGCGCAGCCGGCGGGCCACCTCGGCACCGATTCCCCGGGCACCGCCGGTGATGAAAACGACTTTGTCCTGCAGCGACGTCATGGGCGTCAAAGTACCGCTTTCACAGTTCCACCCCAAGCAGCGCGTCGATCGCAGTGGCCACCAGCTTCGGCGCGTCCACGTCGTGACCACCGTATTCGAGCGCGTCGGTGGTCCAACCATCAAGCGCCGCAAGCGCTTTGGGTGTGTTCAGGTCGTCGGCCAGGTATTGGCGCACCCGCGCGATCACGTCGGCGGCGTCCGGGCCGGCGGGCAGCGCCGTCGCGCTGCGCCAGCGCCCCAGGCGGGCGGCGGCCTCGTCGAGCACCTGCTGGCTCCAGAACCGGTCCGCGCGGTAATGCCCGGACAGCAGGCCCAGCCGGATGGCCGCCGGCTCGACACCCTGCGCCCGCAACGTCGACACCAGCACCAGGTTGCCGCGGCTCTTGGACATCTTGTGCCCGTCCCAGCCGATCATGCCCGAGTGCACGTAGTGCCGGGCGAATCGCCGTTCGCCACGGACACATTCGGCGTGCGCGGCGGTGAACTCGTGATGCGGGAAGATCAGGTCGCTCCCGCCGCCCTGGATGTCCAAGCCGCTGCCGATGCGGCTGAGCGCGATCGCCGCACACTCCACATGCCAGCCCGGCCGGCCGTCGCCGAACGGTGCCGGCCAGCTCGGTTCGCCCGGTCTTGCGGCCCGCCACAGCAGCGCGTCGAGCTCGTCGCTCTTGCCGTGCCGGTCCGGGTCGCCGCCGCGCTCCCCGAACAGCCGCAGCATGGTTTCGCGGTCGTAGCCGGACTCGTAGCCGAACTGCGGGGTGGCGTCGGCCCGGTAGTAGACGTCGGGGTAATCGCCGTCCAGCACGTAGGCCGCGCCCGAGGCCAGCATCTTCTCGACCAGCTCGACCACCTCGGGGATCGCCTGGGTGGCCGCGACGTAATCGCGCGGCGGCAGGACCCGCAACGCCGCCATGTCCTCGCGGAACCGGGCGACCTCGCGATCGCCCAGCTCCCGCCAGTCGACACCGTCGCGGAGGGCCCGCTCGAAGAGCGGATCGTCGACGTCGGTGACGTTCTGCACGTAGTGCACGGTGTGGCCCAGGTCCAGCCACTGCCGATACACCAGATCAAAGGTCAGGTACGTCGCCGCGTGGCCGAGATGGGTGGAGTCGTACGGGGTGATGCCGCAGACGTACATGGTCGCGTCCGAACCAGGGCCAGTGGCGGACGCCACCGGGCGCACCTGACGATCGGAGGTGTCGAACAGCCGGAGCTCCGGCCCACGTCCCGGCAAAACCGGAACCGGCGGGGACGCCCACGACTGCATGCCAACGACTCTAAACGCGCTGGTTCAGCGCCACGCGTCGCGGATGGCGGCGAGCAGGATCGGCGCCACCTCGGCACGACACATCACGAAGTCGGGCAGGTACGGATCGAACTGGTTGTAGCGCATGGGCGAACCGTCCAGCCGCGAGGCGTGCATGCCGGCGGCCATCACGACCCCGGCCGGCGCCGCGTTGTCCCATTCCCATTGGCCGCCCGCGTGCAGGTAGGCGTCGACGTCGCCGTCGATGATGGCCATCGCCTTGGCCCCCGCCGACCCGATCGCCACCGGCTGGATCGCCAGCGCCTGGCGCATGCGGTGCAACACGAAGGGCGGCCGGCTGGCGCTCACGGCGATCCGCAGCGTGTGCGGGATGCCGACGCGCGCGGCGTCGGCGGTCACGGTGTCGGTGCGGTACACCGTGTTCCCGCGGGCCGGCAGCGACACCGCGGCGTCGGTGATCTCCCGGCGGCCGTTGGTGGGGTCGCCGGTGGGACGTTGCCACAGCGCGATGTGCACCGCCCAGTCGTCGCGGCCGGGCGTGGAGAACTCCCGGGTGCCGTCCAGCGGGTCGATGATCCACACCCGGTCGCGTTTGAGCCGGACCAGGTCGTCGTAGGCCTCCTCGCTGAGCACCGCGTCGTCGGGGCGCTCGTCGCGCAGCCGCCGCAGGATCAGCTCGTTGGCCAGGGCATCACCGGCGTCGCCCAACGCCCACGGGTGACCGAAGCCGACCTCGTCGCGCACTTTCAGCAACAGTTCCCCGGCGTCGGCGGCGAGTTCGGCAGCCAGTGCGGCGTCGGTCAGCTCGTCCGGGCCCTGGCTCACCGAATCAGTATCTCCGACGGCCCCTGCGAAGTTTGAACCCGTGGCATCGCCTTAGAAGGCCGGCCACGGAATGGGCCGGTGCCGGTTGGGAACCGGCATCACCGGATCGTTCAACAGCGCGTGCGCCCGTTTGCGCAACGCGGCGATCTCCGCCCGGGTGATGTGCTCGGCCAGCGCATCCCCCAGCTCCGCGCCCACGGCGTCGGCCAGGCCGGCGACCGCCTTCAGGGTTTGGTCGTCGATCGGCTTGCCGGCCCAGCCCCACAGCACCGTGCGCAGCTTGTTCTCGACGTGCAGGCACACGCCGTGGTCGACCCCGAAAATGTGGCCGTCCAGGTCGCGCAGGACGTGGCCGCCCTTGCGGTCGGCGTTGTTGACCAGCACGTCGAACACCGCCATCCGCCGCAGCCGGATGTCGTCGGCGTGCATCAGGATGACCTCGTCACCGGCGTAGTCGTAGGCGCGCAGCACGGGCAGGTAGCCCGGCTGCTGGCTGCCGGCGGGAAACAGGTCGACCAGGTCCGGCCCCGGCCGTGGATCGCTGTCCACCGCGTCCCCGGGCTGCTGCACCCACTGCTGCAGCATGCCCGGCCCCGCCGGCCCGTGGCGAATGATGGTGTACGGCACCAGGTTCCACCCCAGCTGCGTCGAGATCAGGTAGGCGCCGAGTTCCCGGCCGGCCAGCGTTCCGTCGGGAAAATCCCACAGCGGGGCCTCCCCGGAGATCGGCTTGTAGACGCAGTGCACGGTCGCTTCGCCGAGCGTGGACTCGCACAGGAAGGTGGCGTTGCTGGCGGAGCGGATGCGTCCGATGACCGTCAGCTCGCCGTTCCGCAACACCTCACGGTCGTCAGGCCTCAAGTTCATCGTCAGGCCCGAGCAGCGCACTGCGCCGATAACCGTTGGCGCGTGCGCAGATATGGCCCTCCGGGTCCAACGGCTCGTCGCACAGCGGGCACGGCGGACGCCCCGCCGAGATGACGCGGTTGGAGCGCGTCGCGAACTGCCGCGCCGACTCCGGCGTCAGGAACACCCGCACCGCGTCGGGGCCCTCTTCGGTGTCGTCGAGCACCACCGACGCGTCGAACTCGGCGTCGGTGACGGCCAGCAACTCGACCACCACGGTCTGGGCCTCCGAATCCCAGCCCAGCCCCATGGTTCCGACCCGGAACTCGGCATCCACCGGTGTGATCAACGGGTTCAGGTCGTCCACCTCGGCCGGCTCCGGGGGGACCGGCGTGCCGAACCGGCGATTCACCTCCAGCAGCAGCGCACCGATGCGCTCGGCCAGCACCGCAACCTGCTGCTTCTCCAGGACCACCGACACCACCCGCGAGTCGTGCGCCGCCTGGATGTAGAAGGTGCGGTTTCCGGGCTGACCAACGGTCCCGGCCACGAAGCGGTCGGGTGTGCGGAAGACGTGAATTGCGCGGGCCATGGCACCTCCAAAATACCGGCTGTTGCCTTCGCCGTGCGATCCGATTGCCCCGCCCCGCCTGTTTTAAGCGGAATTAATCAGTCGAGCCGCCGACCACCGCGTCGCCGGACGGCACGACCGCGGCCGGCTGTTCCGTTGGTGCCGCCGGGGACTCGCCGTCCGTCTTGGCCCGCGACCCATCCTGGGCCTCATCCTGCGGCGGTGGGCCCGCCCGCAGCGCCGCAGCCAATTTCGCTCCGGTGTGGTTGACGTGCAACACAAACGGGCGCAATTCGGTGTAGCGGATCACGCTCACCGAAGCCGGGTCGGCGGTCACCCGCTGGAACGCGTCCAGGTGCATGCCGTAGGCGTCGGCGACGACCGCCTTGATGACATCACCGTGAGTGCAGGCCACCCACAGGGCGTCGCCGCCGTGCTTGGCGGCCAGCCGGCGATCGTGTTCCCGGACGGCGGCCACCGCGCGCGCCTGCACCTGCGCCAGCCCCTCGCCGCCGGGGAACACCGCGGCGCTCGCGTGCGCCTGCACGACCCGCCACAGCGGCTCGGCGGCCAGCTCGGCGATCTTGCGGCCGGTCCAGTCCCCGTAGTCCACTTCGGCCAGCCGATCATCGATCAGCGGCTCCAGGCAGAGCGCCTCGGCGAGCGGCTCGAGGGTGCGCCGGCACCGCAGCAACGGCGAACTGATCAACGCGCGGATGGGCAGGTCGCCGATCCGGTCGATCAACCCGGCGGCCTGATCGCGGCCCTTGTCATCGAGGTCGACGCCCTCCGAGCGGCCCGCCAAGACGCCGGCCGTGTTCGAGCTGGATCGGCCGTGCCGCAACAGGATGACCGTCATCCCGCGCGGCCCAACCGGGGCATCCGAGAGGTTGGCGCAACCACGACCACGACCGTACCCGGTGCGGGCGGGCTAACGGCTACGGCGAGACGGGCGTCGCATGCGCCACCGAGTCGCGCACGGCGGCGATCAGGCTGCGCTCGTCGGTCAGGTCGATCTCGACCAGGCTGCGGACGGCCGTGGCGACCACCTCATCGGCCTGGGGAACCGGCCCGGCAAGGCGCGGTCGGTAAATTTCGACGACGAGCGAGCGGTGTTCGATATGAAACGAAAAACTGCGCCCATCACCGACATGTCCATAGCCGCTGGCGAAAATGCCTGTCGACATGTCCTCGACAGCAAACTCTTTCTCCGCGATATGCCGGTCAACGGTGACGGCCATGAGGCGACGATACCTCGACCGCGGGGCTTGATGTCGGCGACATGGCCATATTGGATGCGAAGGCGTTCCTTAACCTGGGAACCTTACCGGCGCTACGCGAGGGAAGATCATTGCTGTCAGGACACATGCGCAGTAAACCGCCAGTTCATCACGGTGTTCTCGGCGTCGCGCTTTTGCTGGCCGCGGTCGTGGGATGTTCGTCCAATACATTCAAATCTGCGCCGCCCACCATCGAACCGGCCGTGGCCGCGGTGTCGCCGCCGGCGTCACAAAACCCGGCCGGGCAGGTCCGCCCGATGGCCGCCCACGCCGCTGCGGCGGCCTTCGACGGCGGCACTCACCAGCTTGCGGTGCTGGCGCCCGGCGCCGATCCGGGGGGACCGGCCGCCGTCACCGTGTTCGGTGACGCGAGCGCCGCGCCGCGGGTCGTCGGCCTGCCCGGGCCGGCGACCGCGTTGACCGACGACGGCCGCGGCACCCTGTTCCTCGCCGCGCGGGGTGGCTATTTCGTGGTCGACCTGTCCACGGGCCGCGCGGCGCGGGTGAACGTCGCCGACGCCTCGCAGGCCGATTTCACCGCGGTGGCCCTGCGCGCCGACGGCAAGCTGGTGCTGGGCAGCGCCGACGGGGCCGTCTACACCCTCGCCTCGCCGGCGCCGGGCGCCGCCGGCAGCGCGACCGTCGGCAGCCGGAGCAAGATTTTCGCACGGGTCGATTGGCTTGCCACCCAAGGGAATACGACGGTGGTGCTGGACCGGGGGCAGACCTCCGTCACGACGATCGGCGGCGACGGCCAGGTCCAACAGGCGCTGCGGGCGGGCGAAGGCGCAACCACCATGGCCGCGGACCCGTGGGGCCGGGTTCTGGTCGCCGACACCCGCGGCGGCCAGCTGCTGGTCTACGGGGTCGACCCGCTGATCTTGCGGCAGGCCTATCCGGTGCCCCAGGCGCCGTACGCCCTGGCCGGATCCCGCGAGTTGAGCTGGGTAACCCAGACCGCTTCGAATATCGTGGTTGGTTACGATCTGTCCACCGGAATTCCCGTCGAAAAGGTGCGTTACCCAACCGTGCAGCAACCCAACTCGCTTGCCTTCGACGAAGCGTCGGACACGTTGTACGTGGTGTCGGGGTCCGGTGCGGGGGTACAGGTCATCGAACACGCGGCGGGGCCGCGTTGACCGCGTCGCGCCGAAGCCAGTTGCCCGCGGGCTGGGACAGCGAGTTGTCCGACGACTACGAATGGGTGCCGCTGCGGCTGCCCCCGGAGGTGACCCGCCTCAGCGCGTCCACCCGGTTGTCGATCGAGGCCGAGTACCGCGGCTGGGAGCTGACCCGGGTACGGCTGTACACCGACGGTAGCAGGCGGGTTTTGTTGCGCCGCAAGAAGTCTCGGCTGGATAACCGGCGGCCCGACCAGCCGGAACTGTGACGGTGGCCCGCGACGGCATGGTGTACGGCCTGCTGCGACGGCTGTTCTTCCTGGTTCCGCCCGAACGCATCCACACGCTGGTCTTCGGGGTGCTGCGCGGCGCCACCGCCGTCGCCGCGGCACGCCGACTGTTGCACCGGCTGCTCGGACCCACCGATCCGGTGCTGGCGAGCACGGTGTTCGGGGTCCGCTTCCCCGGGCCGCTCGGGCTGGCCGCCGGCTTCGACAAGGACGGCCTGGGGCTACTGACCTGGGGCGCGCTCGGGTTCGGGTACGCCGAGGTGGGAACCGTGACAGCCAACGCGCAGCCCGGCAATCCCGCCCCGCGCATGTTCCGGCTACCCGCCGACCGCGCCCTGCTGAACCGCATGGGATTCAACAACCTCGGCGCAGGCGCGCTGGCGATCCAGCTCGCGCGGCACCGGCCCGACATCCCGATCGGGGTCAACATCGGCAAGACGAAGACCACCCCGGCCGCCGACGCCGTCGACGACTATCGGGCCAGCGCGCGGCTGGTCGGGCCCCTGGCGTCCTATCTGGTGGTCAACGTCAGCTCGCCGAACACCCCCGGGCTGCGCGACTTGCAGGCCGTCGAGTCGCTGCGGCCCATCCTGTCCGCCGTCCTCGCCGAGACGTCGACGCCGGTGCTGGTGAAGATCGCGCCCGACCTTTCCGACGCCGACCTGGACGCCGTCGCCGACCTGGCCGTCGAGCTGGGCGTGGCCGGGATCGTCGCCACCAACACCACCGTGTCGCGCCAGGGCCTGCGGACGCCCGGGGTGGACGCGCTGGGCCCGGGTGGCATCTCCGGGCCGCCGGTGGCGGGGCGCGCCACCGAGGTGCTGCGCCGGCTATACGCCCGAGTCGGCGATCGCCTGGTGCTGATCAGCGTCGGCGGCATCGAGACGGCCGACGACGCGTGGGAGCGGATCACCGCGGGCGCGTCGCTGTTGCAGGGCTACACCGGCTTCATCTACGGAGGGGGCTTGTGGCCCAAGCGCATTCACGACGGCATCGCCCGCCGGCTGCGCGACGGCGGGTTCGCCTCGCTGAGCGACGCCGTCGGGTCGGCCGCGCCTGACCCCGGCGGGGCGGCGAGTTAAGCCGCGCCCGCCGCGTCGTTCTCATCGTCTTGGTCCTCTTCGTCTTGTTCGGCCAGGACCCGTTCGGGATGGTGGAAGGTGTTGACGCGGGGCTGCCCGCGATTCAGGTGCGGCGGCGGGATCCATTCCGTTTCGCCGTTCGCGCGTTTTCGGGTGGCCCACCCCTTCTCCAGCAGCCGGTGGTGCGGCCCGCACGCCAGGGTGAGCTGATCGATGTCAGTGCGGCGGGTGCTGGCCCAGTCTTCGACGTGGTGGACTTCGCAGTAATAGCCCGGCACGTCGCAACCCGGATGCGAACAGCCGCGATCCTTGGCGTACAAGACAATTCGCTGACCCGGCGAGGCCAGGCGCTTGCCGTGATACAGCGCCAGCGGCTTGCCCTTGTCGAAGACCGCCAAATAGTGGTGGGCATGCCGCGCCAGGCGGATCACATCGGACATGGGCAGGATGGTGCCCCCTCCGGTCAAGCCCCTGCCCGCGGCGGCTTCCAACTCGGTGAGTGTGGTCGTCACGACGATGGCCGCAGGCAATCCGTTGTGCCGGCCCAGGGTGCCGCTGGCCAACAACGCACGCAGGGCGGCGTTGAGGCCGTCGTGGTTGCGCTGGGCGGCCGTGCGGGTGTCGCGCCGCACCGCCTCTTCTGGCGATGCGCCGTCCACGACCGGCGTCTCATCGTCGGGGTTGCACATCCCGGGCGCGGCCAGCTTGGCCAGCGCCGCCTCCCAGCTGGCGCGCGCTTCCGGCGTCAACCACCCGCTCAGCTTTGACATGCCGTCGGCCTGCTGGTTTCCCAGCACCAGCCCGCGGGCGCGGGCCCGGTCGGCGTCGGTGTAGCTGCCGTCGGGGTTGAGGCAGTCCATCAGACGGCGGGCGAGCTTGGCGAGCGTGTCGGGGCGAAACCCGGCGGCCCGGACCGCCAAGTCCTTCTCGGCCTCCACACGAGTGCCGACGTCGACGGAGTCGGGCAGCTGGTGGAAAAACCGCCGGATCACCGCCACGTGGTCGGGCCCGATGGCACCGGCGCGTTGGGCCGCGGCGGTGGCGGGCAGCACCGGCGCCAACGGCTCACCGGACAGCGCCCGCCGCGGACCCAGTTCGGCTGCCTCAGCGATGCGGCGGCTGGCCTCCCCACGGGTGATGTTCAGCCGATCGGCCAACGCCCAGCTCAGCTTGCCGCCCAGCTCTGCCGAATCCGCCTGCTCACCAAGCTGATTGATGAGCTGGTGACTTGGCGTCTGGAGTTTCCGTGTTACGCCTTCGAGTTTCTCCAATATCCCCAAGCGTTCCGGGTTGGTCAGCGCCGCATACGCATGATCCTGGAAACGAGTAGCCACAGCGCACAACGCCTCAACGTCGGCCTGAATCTGCTCACGGTCCGTCAAGGTCATGTGCGCCGTCCAGTTGGGCAGCCGAACGGGCTGGACAGCTCATAGGTCAGAGCGTCCAGCCGCACCGTAAGTAACGCGTAGCGGCCGCGAGCCTCGATCAGCTCGCCGGCCGTCAGCGAGTCGATGGACGCGAGGAAGCGATCCAACGACACGTTGACTTCATCAAGTACCGCGTTAAGCCGATCGTAGGTATCACTCGAACGCATGTTCGAATGATACAACCGCCCGCCGACAAGTCGGCGCGAGCTACTTCTGCTCGTAGATGCCGTGGATGACGGCGCGCGCGATCGCGTGCTGGAACAGGTTGAAGCCGAGGTATGCGGGGCTGGCGTCCTCGCCAAGGTCGAGCTTGTCGACGTCGACCGCGTGCACCGCGATGTAGTAGCGGTGCGGCCCGTGCCCCGGCGGCGGAGCGGCACCGATGTAGCGGCGCATGCCCGCGTCGTTGACCAGTGTGAGCGCTCCTCCGGGCAGGTCGCTGCCGTCGCCGGCGCCCGCGGGCAGCTCGGTGACGTCGGCGGGCAGGTTGGCCACCGCCCAATGCCAGAATCCCGAGGCCGTCGGCGCGTCGGGGTCGTAGACGGTGACGGCGAAGCTGCGGGTCTCCCCCGGGAATCCTGACCAGCTCAACTGCGGGCTGACATCTTCCCCGCCCGCGCCCATGATCCCGCTGACCTGCGGCTGGGCCAGCGACTGGCCGTCGGTGACCGATTCCGATGTCAGCGTGAACGTCGGCAGCTGCGGCAGCGCGGCGTACGGGTCGGGCGCGGTGCTCATGGGCGATCCTCTCGTTACCTGTCGTGTCTTCAGCAGTGTGTCAGGAAGTGTTCCAGCACATCGGTGCCGAACCTCAGCGCATCCACGGGTACCCGCTCGTCGACCCCGTGGAACAGCGCGGTGAAGTCGAGGTCCGGCGGCAACCGCAGCGGGCTGAAACCAAAACAACGAATACCCAAGCGGGCGAAGGACTTTGCGTCGGTACCGCCGGAAAGCATGTAGGGCACCGTGCGTCCCTCGGGGTCAAGGGCCAGCACGGCGGCGTTCATCGCGTCGACCAGGTCGCCGTCGAAGCTGGTCTCGTACGACTCGAAGTCCTTGATCCACTCGCGCGTGACGTCGGGCCCCAGCAGTTCGTCGATCTCGGCTTCGAACGCCGCTTTACGGCCCGGAAGAATTCGGCAGTCGACCACCGCTTCCGCCACCGCCGGGACGACGTTGGCCTTGTACCCGGCCTTGAGCATCGTCGGGTTCGCGGTGTCCTGCAGCACGGCCTTGAGCATGCGCGCCATCGGGCCGAGCTTTTCGATCGCTCCGGCCAGATCGCCCGACGAGACGTCGAACGTCAGCCCGGTCTCCTCCTGGACGGCGGCCAGGAACTGGGCGACGGTATCGGTCAGCACGAGCGGGAACTGATGCCGGCCCAGCCGGGCGACCGCCTCGGCGACGGCGGTGACGGCGTTCTGGTCGTGCACCATCGATCCGTGTCCGGCCGGGCCGCGGGCGGTCAGCCGCATCCACGACAAACCCTTCTCGGCCGTCTCGATCAGATACAGCCGGCGTTCGCCGCCGTCGCGGCGCGGCACGGTCAGCGAGAACCCGCCCACCTCACCGATCGCCTCGGTGACGCCCGCGAACAGGTCGGGCCGATTGTCGACAAGCCATTGCGCGCCGAAGCTGCCGCCGTGCTCCTCGTCGGCGAGGAACGCGAACACCAGGTCGCGCGGGGGCACGATCCCGGCCCGCTTCAACCGCCGGGCGACCACGATCATCATGCCGACCATGTCCTTCATGTCGACCGCGCCGCGGCCCCACACGAAGCCGTCCTTGACGGCTCCGGAGAACGGGTGCACGCTCCACTCGGCCGGCTCGGCCGGCACCACGTCGAGATGCCCGTGGATCAGCAGCGCGCCCCGCGAGCTGTCCGCACCCGCTAGCCGGGCGATCACATTGCCGCGGCCTGGAGCCCCCGACTCCACGTATTGCGGCAAGTAGCCGACCTGGGCGAGTTGCTCGGCAACCCACTGCGCGCACTCGGCCTCGCCCCGCGTCGTCTCCGGTTCGCCGGTGTTGGTGGTGTCGAACCGGATCAATCTGCTGACCACCTCGACCACGTCGTCACTCGGTTCGGCCGGGAACGCGGTCTGGTCGGTCACAACCACCTTTCCTACCACTGCCGAGGCCGCTCGGCTCGGCGCTGAGCGGCCCTACTGGATTGGGTCGGCGTGAGACAATCCGATAGCCTTAGCTGCCAACCCATGCGGTTGGCTTGTCCGAGTGGCGGAATGGCAGACGCGCTAGCTTGAGGTGCTAGTGCCCTACTAATGGGCGTGGGGGTTCAAGTCCCCCCTCGGACACGCGACTGAGGCGAGGGACATGACCGCTCGCGTTCATGTCCGAGCCGATGGAGTGCGTTGAACGGCGAAGCCGCGATCACACGCGACTGAGGCGAGGGACATGAACGCTCGCGTTCATGTCCGAGCCGATGGAGTGTGTTGAACGGCGAAGCCGCAATCACACGCGACTGAGGCGAGGGACATGACCGCTCGCGTTCATGTCCGAGCCGATGGAGTGTGTTGAACGGCGAAGCCGCGATCACACGCGACTGAGGCTATAGAGTGTGTTGAGCGGCGAAGCCGCGATCACACGCGTGGCGCAGGCGATGAAGAAGGGGCCTGCCGCAGTCCCGCGACAGGGGTCGAGAAAAGGCTCCTCCGCTGCACCTTCGAGGCACGGCCAGCGCGAACGAAGCTGTCCTGCAATCAAGTACGTGCGAATTCGGCGAACGAGCCGAACCGCAATCCCCGCGTTGACAGGTCAACCGCATGCATGATGGTGCCCACCTAGGCGTCGAGATCGACCTCGACGCGCTGTGGGCGGCCGTGCCCTGTCCCACGGTGGTCATCGATCGCGACGGAGTCATCCGGGCGCTGAGCGGGTCGGCCGGAGCCCTGCTCCCCGGCGCGTCGCAGGGGGGCCGGATCGACGCGGTCGACTGGCTGGCGCGCGCACACCATCGTCTCGTCCAACTTCCCCCCGGCACGGACGCGTCCGTCGTCTCGGGAAGCGTGGGAAGCCGGAAGTTCGACGCGCACGCCGCGGTGTTGCCCAGCGGCGAGGTGGCCTGGTCGCTGGTCGAGGACACCGGCCAGCTGTTGCGGGAGGCCCAAGAGGCGTTGGCGCGCGAGCAGGAGCGCGCGGCGATCCTGCTGGAGGCGTCCTCGGTGTTGACGGCGTCGCTCAATGTCGACCGCTGCCGGGAAGCGACGGTCCAGATGGCCGCACAGCACCTGGCGGACGCGGCGGCGCTGGTGGCTCCCGCCGGCCATGGCCGGCGACTGCCGGTCTTCTACAGCGGCGCGGCCGGCGCGGTGGAGCAGTGCAGCATCGACGCGGACCCGGCGGCGGTGGCGGGCTTGAGTGAGGCGCTGCACGGGTTCCCTCCGGTCTCGTCGGGCTGGATCGACCCGGTAACCATACCGGATTGGCTTGTCCCCCAACATTTCTCGGGTCCGATCGGGTCCGTCATGATCCTGACGCTGCCCGGGCACGGGGGCTCGGCGGGGGCTTTGGTGTTGCTGCGCCGCGCCGATCGGCCGGTGTACAGCGCCGACGAAGAGATCTTCGCCGGGTTGTTCGCCGCGCGGGCCGGGGCGGCGTTGTCGGCCGCGCGGCTCTACGCGGAGCAGGCCGCCATCACCCGCACCCTGATGCGCGACCTGTTGCCGCCGCCGCTGCACGGGCTGCACGGCATCGAATTCGCCGGTGGGTACCGGGCTTCGAAGGATTACGAGGTCGTCGGCGGCGACTTCTACGACTTCCACCCCGCGGCGAGCCCCGAGGACGAGACGCTGGTGGTGCTGGGCGACGTGTGCGGCAAGGGGCTGGAGGCCGCGGTGATGACCGGCAAGATCCGGAACACGCTGCAGGCCCTGACGCCGCTGGCGGAGGACCACGAGGGCGTGCTCACGCTGCTCAACCGCGCCATGCTGTCGTCCGATCACACCCGGTTCGCCACGTTGGTACTGGCCTCGGTGGCCTACCGGGACGGCCAGGTGGTGCTGCGATTGACCTCCGCCGGGCATCCCGCGCCGTTGATCGTGCGCGACAACGGGCAGGTGGAAGAGGCCAACACCAAGGGCACGCTGGTCGGGGCGCTGGAGCGGATCACTGTGCAATCGTTCGAGACGTCCCTCGCGCCGGGCGAGACGTGCGTGCTGTACACCGACGGAATCACCGAAGCGCGCGGGGGCCCGCTCGGCGACGACTTCTTCGGCGAGCAACGCCTGGCGGACGCGCTGACCGGCTGTGCCGGAATGCCGGCCGAAGCGATCGTCGAGCGCGTCCTGATGCTGACCACGCAATGGGTGGGGCAGCGCGTGCACGACGACATCGCGGTCGTCGCTATCACCGCCCCGCGGCGCACCCACCTGTCCGCCGTGGATGGCCACACCCGGGGCAGGTACGTCGCGTGAGTTCCTTCGACACCGACGCGGCGGCCGCGGCCAGTGCCGCCGACGAACTGCTCATCCGCGAGCGGCTGTGGGGGGCGCTCGCCGACCGCGACGAGTACGCGGCCGCGGCCACCGTGTTCGCCGCCCTGGAAGCGGGCATGACGCCAGAGGACGTGCTGCTGGAGGTGATCGCCCCCGTGCAGCAGCGGGTGGGCGCCGAATGGGCAGCCAACCGCATCAGCGTCGCGCAGGAACACGCGGCCACCGCCATCAACGACCGCGTCATCGCCGCCCTGGCCCATCACGCCGCCAGCAAAGTCACAGCCCACGGCGGCCGGGTCGCATTGGCGTGCGTCGACGGTGAGTGGCACGCTTTGCCGGCCAGGCTGCTCGCGGAGGTCCTGCGGCTGCGCGGCTGGCAGGTCGACTTTCTCGGGGCGCAGGTCCCCACCCCGCACCTGATCGCCCACGTGCACGAGCACGGCCCCGATGTCGTCGCACTCTCCTGTTCGATCCCCACCCGGCTGCCCAACGCGCACGCCGCCATCGTCGCGTGCCAGTCCGCCGGCTTCCCCGTCCTGGCCGGCGGCGCCGCCTTCGGCCGGGACGGCCGCTTCGCCCGCCAGCTGGGCGCCGACGCGTGGGCCCCCGACGCGCGCACCGCCGAGGAGCGGCTGCGCCGCGGATTCCCAAGCGTGCGGCGCGCATCCAGCCGCCAGCCCGTCGATGACCTGCCGCACCTGGTCGACCAGGAATACACGATGGTGAGCCGGAGCGCGGCGCAGCTGGTGAAGTCCACCCTGGCCGATATGGAGGACCGCTTCCCCGCCGTGCGGGCGTACTCGACGCTGCAACGGCAGCACACGGTCGAAGACATCGCCCACATCGTCGACTTCCTCACGGTGAGCCTGTACACCGACGACGACGCGTTGTTCACCGACTTCGTCACCTGGACCGCCGACATCCTCGCCGCGCGCGGCGTTCCGGCCGCGTCGCTTAGCCCGGCGCTGGATTTGCTGGCCGCCCAGCTCCACGAGTTCCCCCGCAGCCAGCGGCTGCTGCGTTCAGCAAACGATGCCCTCGTCGCCTGCCCAGGAGCGCCCGAATGAACCTATCCCTGAGCGTCGCCACCACCGAGCGGTCGGCCCGCGTGCACGTGTCGGGTGACTTGGTCTACGAAACCGTGGACGCGTTGGTGGGCACCACCGGTGAGCTGCTCAATGTGCAGCCCGCCCCGGCGCACCTGCATCTGGACCTGGCCGAGCTGGTCTTCTGCGATTCGGCCGGCCTCTCCGGCCTGCTGCTCATCCATCGCCGCAGCTCCCAGGCGGGGGTTCGCCTGCACCTGGACAATCGGCCGCGATTCCTCGACCGCATCCTGGACGTCACCGGCACTTTCGAGCACCTGGTCAGCGGACCCGACGCCGACGCGGGAAGCCAGAACCAAAACGCCCCGGGAGAGACGCGGGTTCGCTGACCGGCCTAGGCTGGACTGCGACCGATGACACCCGACGGCTTTCTCCGACGTTCTTCGACGCGCACGTTCCACGACCGTGGCGAGGCCGGTCGCGCGCTGGCCGAACAGCTGATGACCTATCGCGACCGAGATGACGTTCTGGTCTTCGGCCTGGCCCGCGGCGGCGTGCCGGTGGCCCGGGAGATCGCCGCGGCGTTGCACGCGCCGCTCGACGTGTTCCTGGTTCGCAAGCTCGGGGTGCCCCGCTGGTCGGAACTGGCGATGGGCGCCTTGGCCAGCGGCGGTGGCGTGGTGATGAACGACGACGTGGTCTCGAGCCTGCGCATCACCGACGAGCAGGTGCGCGAGGTGATCGAGAGCGAGACGGCAGAACTCGCGCGGCGCGAGCGGGCGTATCGAGGCGGGCGCGCCCCGGCCGATCCGCGCGGCCGGGTGGTGATCTTGGTCGACGACGGGATTGCCACCGGCGCCAGCATGCTGGCCGCGGTCCGGGCGGTGCGGGCCGCGGGCCCGAAGTCGATTGTCGTGGCGGTGCCGGTGGGACCGGCGTCCACCTGCCGTGAGCTCGGGCTCGAGGCCGACGAGGTGGTTTGCGTGACCATGCCGCCCGGGTTCGAAGCGGTCGGCCAGGTCTACGCCGATTTCCACCAGGTCAGCGACGACGAGGTGCGCGAGGCGCTGGCCGCGCCCACCGGCTGAGTACTACTTGGCGGCCTCGTCGCCGCGGCCCTCCGCCGGAACCGTCGACTGTTCGGTGGCCTCGACTTGCTCCGACGGCTCGGGGCCGGCCTCGGGTGAGGCTTCCTCGGGATAGTCGACGGCCTCTTCTTCCCCGGCGCCCGCCTCGTCCTGGGCCTGGTCGGTGACACCGGCGTCACGCCGCTGCCGCTCCTGCAACGCGTCGATGATCAACAGCACCACGCCGAGCACGCTGGCGCCGATGCACACCCAGGCCACCAACTCGTTGCTGGTGACGACGGCGAACACCAACGCGACGAGCCCGACCAGGGCCAGCACCAGCGCAATGATCAGCATCGGTCATCCTCCAAGCGACGAGCGGGACAGCCAGTTCTTGTGCAGGCTCAGTGTGCCAACCGCGCAGTCAGGCGAGTGTCCGGCACGGCCGTGGAACTAGTTGTTACCCCGGTTGAATTGGTCGAATCCGCCGGCGTCGGCGCTGGAGTCGACGGGCGCCGCCGATCCGCGCTGGCCGAGCTCTTCCAGCTGGGATTCCAGGTAGGTCTTGAGCCGGGTGCGGTACTCGCGCTCGAACGTGCGCAGCTGCTCGAGCCGGCCTTCCAGGACCGTGCGCTGCTGGTTGATCGTTCCCATGATCTCGGAGTGCTTGCGTTCGGCGTCGGCCTGCAGGGCGTCGGCCTTCTCCTGGGCCTGGCGCAGCTGGGTCTCGGAGCGGGTCTGCGCGTCCGCGAGCATCGCGTCGGCGCGCTGCCGGGCCTCGGTGACCGTGGTCTCGGCGGTCTGGCGGGCCTCGGTGAGGATCTGGTCGGCGTTGGCGCGGGCGTCGGCCAGCATCTTGTCCGACTCCGCCTTGGCGGTGCTGGTCAGCCGGTCGGCGGTGTCCTGCGCGAGGCTGAGCACCCGGGCGGCCTTCATGGCCTGCTCCTCGTTGGTGCCCTGGGAGGCGGCGGGTGCCGCCGCCGCCGGTGCCGGCTTGGGTGCCGGCTCCGGCTCGGCGACCGGAATCGCCTGCGTGGGGGCGGCGGCCGCGGCGGGAGCGGCGCTGGCGCCACCGCCGGCGGCCAGCTCGTGGTCCAGCTCCTCGATCCGCTGACGCAGATCGCTGTTCTCTTCGATGAGCCGCGTCAGCTCGGCCTCCACCAGATCGAGGAAGGCGTCGACCTCATCTTCGTTGTAGCCCCGCTTGCCGATCGGTGGCTTACTGAACGCCACATTGTGGACGTCGGCTGGTGTAAGCGGCATTGTTTCGTCCCCTCAAGATCCTGTCTAACGTTCCCGAAAGTGTAGAACGCAGTGGTAGCCGTCGTGCAACTGCCGTCCATCCTGTCACACCAGGCGCGACCGTTGCTGTTTAGGCCAATAAATAAGAACCAATTGCAAACGCTGAGAGCAATAAAATCCGAATCCTTAGAATTTTTAAATCGCGGGCATCAAACCGAGGCTGAAACGTATCCGAACCGTCTCCGGCCCGGAAGGCGCCCCGCGGCGAGGGGCGGAAGCGGGCTAGGCCGCGGCGCCGAACGCCAGTTGCATGCCGATGAACGCGACCAGCAGCAGCACCATGATGGACAGGTCGAACCGGACCGCCCCGATGGTGAGTTGTGGGATCAGCCGGCGCAGCAGCTTCACCGGCGGATCGGTGATGGACATGATGATCTCGAGGATCACCACCGTGATGCCGGTGGGATGCCAGTCCCGGCTGAACGAGCGGATGAACTCGACGACGACCCGAGCGATGAGCAGCAGCCAGAAGATGAACAGCGCAAACCCAAGGATCTGAAAGAACAGCACCAACTGAAGAGCCCCGACCTTACCGATGAGATGTCAAGCGCCGCGGGCTTGCGCGGCGCCTGCCAGCGTACCGACTCCGGGCGTCCAGCCACATCTCAACCGGCCCGGCCGCCGGAAGCGGTGACCGACGGCCGCCGACGAGCCGCGGTTATTGGTAAGCGTAGAAGCCGGTTTCGGCGATCCGCCGACGCTCTTCGGGCGACACGTCGACGTCGGCGGGCGAGAGCAAAAACACCTTGGTCGCCACCTTGTCGAAGGAGCCGCGCAGCGCGAAGGCCAGGCCGGCCGCGAAGTCGACGAGACGCTTCGCGTCGGCGTTGTCCATCGACACCAGGTCCATGATGACCGGGGTGCCGTCGCGGAACCGCTCGCCGATGGTGCGGGCTTCGCTGTAGTCCTTGGGCCGCAGCGTGGTGATCTTGGAGAGCGGGTGGCCCTCCTCGAACATCATCGCCATCCGGCGCGGGTCCATCGCCAGCGCGCCGCGGGTGGAGTTGCGCAGCCAGGACCCGAAGCGGGGCCGGCCCATCTCGGGCCGCTCGAACTCACGGGGATGGACGGCGCCGTAGCGCGGCTCGTCACCGTAGCCGCCGCGGTAGCCGGCCGGCGGCGGGTAGTCGCCGGGCTCGCGCGGGTCGTCGTAGTCGCGCCCCTCGTAGCGGCCGTACCCGTCGTCGAAACGCGGCCGCGGGAAACCGCGGGACGGAGCGTGGTCGTCGTAATACTCGTCGTCGTAGTCGTCCATCGGGGCCATCCCGAAATAGGCCTTGACTTTGTGCAGTGTGCTCATTGCGTTGACCCCTTCTAGCCCTTCTAGCCCCTGTTGGTTGGTGTCAGTGATGAAGATGTGACTACAGTGACTTAATACGGTGACGGTAGCGGCCGCGGACCCAATAGCGCGGTACCGACACGCACACACGTGGAACCGTGTTTGACGGCAATTTCGAAATCGTCGGACATGCCGGCGGACAGGCCGACGGCGTTCGGATGGGACTCCAGGACGCGCAGGTGCTCGGTTCGCAGGCGCTCGAAGGCGGCATCGGGATCCGAGCCCAGCGGCGGGATGGCCATCAGCCCGGCCAGTTCCAGGCATTTTGACTCCTCGGTCTGCGCGCACAGCTGGTCGACGGCCCCCGGGGCCGAGATGTCGACGCCGCCCCGCGCCTCGTCGCCGTCGAGGCTGACCTGAACGTAGATCCGCATCGGATCGGCGCGCCGGCCCTCCGCCAGGGCCGCCGACACGCCGCGGTCGAGCGCGCTGACCAAGTGCGTGCTGTCAACCGAGTGCGCGGTGTGCGCCCAGCGGGCGACCGAGCGGGCCTTATTGCGCTGAATGTGGCCGACCATGTGCCAACGCAGGCCCGGAGTATCCGACCGCGACGGGGCCGCCAACAGTTTGGTGACTTCGCTCACTTTCGCCGACGCTTCCTGGTCCCGCGATTCGCCAACGGCCCGGCAACCCAATCGGGACAAAGTCACCACATCGGTTGCTGGAAAGAATTTGGTTATCGGCAGGAGTTCGATTTCACCGACATTGCGCCCCGCGGCTTCCGCGGCGGCCGCAAGGCGCGAGCGCACGGCCGCTAATGCGTGGGTCAATTCCGTTTCGCGGTCGCTGCCGCTGTCTGGGGTCGGCCTTCCTACCGTCATCGCGGTCACTCCATCCAGACCAGCGAGGCCAGTCGCCCGGTCGGCGCGTCCCGGCGATGGCTGAACAACGCCGGGTCGTCCACCGTGCACCGGGGATCGGAGTCGATCGCCGTGACGCCCAATTGCTCTAGCTGGCAAGCGATTCCGACCCTTAAGTCGAGTCCGGGAGTGCCCGCCGCGGTGGTGGTGCGGCTGCCGGGCAACGTGGCCTCGACCTCGTCGGCCATGGCCGCGGGTACCTCGTAATTTCGCCCGCTGACCGCCGGGCCCAGCAGGGCCGAGATGTCCTCGGCGTGGGCCCCCAGCGCCAGCATCGCCTCCACCGTGCGGGGCACCACCCCGAGCTGGGCGCCGACGCGGCCCGCGTGCACCGCCGCGGCCACACCGGCGCGCGCGTCGCCCAGCAGCACCGGCACGCAGTCGGCGGTCACCACCGCCAACGCCAGTCGCGCGGTGGTGGTGACCAACGCGTCGGTGTTGTCGACCGCGACGGGCCGCGGCCCGTCGACCACCTCCACCCGGTCGCCGTGCACCTGGTTCATCCACACCACACGCTCGGGCTTGAGGCCGATGGCCGCGGCGAGCCGCTTTCGGTTGGCGGACACCGCCGCCGGATCGTCGCCGACGTGGTCGCCCAGGTTGAAGGTGTCGAACGGCGGGCCGGAGACACCGCCGGCGCGGGTGGTGGTTACCCGCCGGATGCGCACGCTCACCCCCTCAGTATCCGGAGCGCACCGCCCGCCGACGGGCACCGCCATCCGGCCCCCTATGTTTCTTGGCCGGTTCGTCGCGCAGCGGCAAGCAAATCGAGACCCTCAACGGCGCATGAACGGCGGCACGTCGACGTCGTCGTCGTCCCCGCCGATATTCAGCGTGGCACCGTTGGTGTGCACCGGCACGCTGACCGCGTCCACGGGCTCGAAGAGCGTCGAGGTGAGTTTGCCGGCCTTCGCCGACTCGATCCGGTGCGCACCGGCCTTCTCGGCGGCGGCGCCGCCGATGACCGGCTTGCGGCCGGGTCCGGTGGCGTCGAAACCCGCGGCGATCACGGTCACGCGCACCTCGTCGCCCAGCGAGTCGTCGATGACCGTACCGAAGATGATGTTCGCGTCCTGGTGGGCGGCGTCCTGCACCAGCGAGGCGGCCTCGTTGATCTCGAACAGCCCCAGGTCGCTGCCGCCGGCGATCGACATCAGCACGCCCTGGGCGCCCTCCATCGACGCCTCCAGCAGCGGCGAGTTGATCGCGATCTCGGCCGCCTTGAGCGAGCGGCCCTCGCCGCGGGCCGAACCGATGCCCATCAGCGCCGTGCCCGCGCCCGACATGATGCCCTTGACGTCGGCGAAGTCGACGTTGATCAGGCCCGGGGTGGTGATCAGGTCGGTGATGCCCTGCACGCCGTTGAGCAGCACCTCGTCGGCGCTGCGGAACGCGTCCATCAGCGACACCGCCGCGTCGCCCATCTGCAGCAGCCGGTCGTTGGGGATGACGATCAGGGTGTCGCAGCTCTCGCGCAGCGCGGCGATGCCGCTTTCGGCCTGGTTGCCGCGCCGTTTGCCCTCGAAGGAGAACGGCCGGGTGACCACGCCGACGGTCAGCGCGCCCAGCTTGCGGGCGATGCTGGCCACGACGGGCGCGCCGCCGGTGCCGGTGCCGCCGCCCTCGCCTGCGGTGACGAACACCATGTCGGCGCCGCGCAGCAGCTCCTCGATCTCGTCCTTGGCGTCCTCGGCGGCCCGGCGGCCCACCTCCGGGTCGGCTCCGGCGCCGAGCCCGCGGGTGGAGTCGCGGCCCACGTCGAGCTTGACGTCGGCGTCGCTCATCAACAGCGCCTGCGCGTCGGTGTTGATCGCGATGAACTCCACGCCCTTGAGGCCCTGCTCGATCATCCGGTTCACGGCGTTGACGCCGCCGCCACCGATACCCACGACCTTGATGACGGCCAGGTAGTTATGCGGGGGGGTCATCATTCGTTTTCCTCCCTGGTGGGCTCAGTTCTTCGCGACGGGATTGCTCGGAGAACGTTCGCGGTCCGCCCTGGCAAACCCTCAACCTCAACCATAGAGTTAGAGTTATGTCAAGTAGTTCCGCGCAACCAGAACGGTATGGGCATGGCGCGCCCTAACCACGCAGGCGCGCCGACGCGCGGCTCGCAAATTTTTCTGTTGCCACCGTCACAATCCGGCGGGCGCCCCTACTTCACCGTGGGCAGGTCGGGGCTCGAGACGTCGTAGGTCCGGCCGGGCTGGGTCAGCAGGGCGGCCAGCTTCTCGGCCTTCTCGTCGGTGCGGTCGGTCGTTCCCCAGATGATCACGCGCCCGTCGCCCAGGGTCAGCGTGATCGAGGCCACCGAGGGGGCCGCGATCCGGCCCACCTGACCCGCGACCTCGGGTCGCAGCGCGGTCAGCACCTGCAGGGCCGCCTTGGTGGCCGGGTCGGTGGGGCCCGGATCGGCGACGTCGAGGTAGGGCAGCGCCGGGGGCGGCGGCCCCGTCGCGAAGTCGACGCCGTCGCGGTCGAACAGGTGCGGGCCGTCGGGAAAGTCCTTCACCGCCACCGCAACTCGCTCGACGATCGTGATGCGCAGCGCCGACGGATACTGGCGCTGCACGCGGGCGCTGGCCACCCGCCGGATCGCCGCCACCCGATCGGCGACCTGGCTGGTGTTGATCTGCAGCAGCGGCGTCCCGGGCCGCACCCGCGCGGCGTCGAGCACCTCTTCCCTGGTCACCACGCCGGTGCCGATGACCACGATGTTGCGGGCCGACATCGCCGGCGTGAAGTAGAGAATCAGCGCGAGCCCGATCCCGAGGACGACCAGGAGCACCGTCACCAGCAGCATCTTCAAGCCGCGCACCACGCCCCGGGCGACGGGCTTGGGCTCGTCGGCCACGCGGCCGCTGACCCGGCGTTTGGCCTCGCGGCGGGCCTCTTCGATGGCGGTGGCGCGCGCCTGGGCGGCCCGGCGTTCGGCGCGTTCGCGGCGGGCCCGCCGGCGCGGCCCCTCGAATTCGTCCGGCTCGGGCGTGATCTCGCCCTCGGGCCCCCCGACGAATATCGGCTCGGTGGCGGCCTCCCCTGCCTCGGGTGGCCCGCCGACCTCGCCCAGATCGCTCGGCGTCGCGTCGTTCGGCTGGGTCACCGCGGCGCCCCCGGCCGCCCGGGCGCGCTGCGGTTGTCCCGAATCCGCAGCTCGGTCACGATCTCCGGGCCCAGCAGGGTCACGTCACCCGCGCCCATCGTGACGATGACGTCGCCCGGCCCGGCCGCGGCCGCCACCTGCTCGGGGACCGCGGAAAAGTTGGGCAGGTAGCGCACGGGCACGCTGACGTGCTCGGCGACGCTGGCGCCGCTGACGCCGGCGAGCGGTTGCTCACGCGCGCCGTAGACATCGAGGACGAACACCTCGTCGGCGGCATCGAGCGCGCGGCCGAACGCTGCCGCGAACTCCTTTGTGCGCGAATACAAGTGGGGCTGAAACACCACCACGCTGCGACCGCCGCCGCTCTGCTCGAGGACCGTGCGCACCGCGGCCAGCGTGGCGCTGATCTCGGTGGGATGGTGAGCGTAGTCGTCGTAGACGCGCACCGACCCGGCGTTGCCCACCAGCTCGAACCGCCGGCGCACGCCCTCGAAGCCGGCCAGCCCGTCGAGCACGGCATCGGGCGGAGCGCCGATCTCGAGCGCTGCCAGCAGCGCGCCCAGCGCGTTGAGCGCCATGTGCCGGCCGGGCACCGACAGCCGCATCACGCGCGGGTGCTGTTCCCCCGCCAGCCGGATGTGCGCGACGGCCTCGGTGCCCTGCTGCTCCCAGGACACCAGGGTGGCGGCGTTCTCGGCATCCGGCGCGGATCCGTAGCGCAGCACCCGAATCCCCAGGGCGGCGGTGCGTTCGGCCAGCGCGGCCGCGCCCGGGTCGTCGACGCACACCACCAGTGCTCCCCCCGGGGCGAGGCGCTCCATGAAGGCGTCGAACACCCCGACGTAGGCGTCGGCGCTGCCGTAGAAGTCCAGATGGTCGGTCTCGATGTTGGTGACGACCGCGACGTTGGGCGTGTACTCCAGCAGCGAGCCGTCGCTCTCGTCGGCCTCGGCGACGAAGCAATCGCCGCTGCCGTGGTGCGCGTTGGTTCCGGCCTCCCCCATCTCGCCGCCGACCGCGAACGACGGGTCGCGCCCGCAGTGCTGCAGCGCCACGATCAACATCGACGTCGTCGTCGTCTTGCCGTGGGTGCCGGTGACCATCAGCGTGGTGCGCCCGTCCATCAGCCTGGCCAGCACGGCCGGACGCAGGATCACCGGGATGCCGCGCCGCCGGGCCTCGACGAGCTCGGGGTTGGTCTTCGGGATGGCCGCGTGGGTGGTGATGACGGCGGTCGGACCGCCCGGCAACAGGTCGAGCGACGACGCGTCGTGGCCGATGCGGATCGACGCGCCGCGGGCGCGCAACGCGTGCACGCCCCGCGACTCCTTGGCGTCCGAGCCCGACACCAGCGCCCCGCGGTCGAGCAGGATGCGCGCGATGCCGGACATGCCGGCTCCCCCGATGCCCACCATGTGCACCCTTGCCAGCTCGGGGGGCAGCTCGGGCGGCAGCTGCTCGGCGTTCACCGTCGCCCTCCCGCCGCTGCCTTCCTGGCGATGTCCAGCGCCGCCTGTGCCACCTGGCGCGCCGCGTCCGGGTGCCCCACCCGCGCGGCGGCCGCCGTCATAGCCGCCAACCGGGGCGGGTCGTTGAGCAGGCCGGCCACCTCGCGGGCGACCAGCTCCGGCGTCAGGGCGGCGTCGGCCACCACCATGCCGCCGCCGGCGTTGACCACCGGCAGCGCGTTGAGCCGCTGCTCGCCGTTGCCGATCGGCAGAGGCACGTAGATGGCCGGCAGACCGACCGCCGAAACCTCGGCGACGGTCATGGCACCGGACCGGCAGATCGCCAGGTCGGCGGCGGCGTAGGCCAGGTCCATCCGGTCGAGGTAGGGCACCGCGACGTAGGGCGGCTCGCCGGGCTGGCTCTCCCGCAGGTCCAGCGTGTTCTTCGGGCCGTGCGCGTGCAGCACCGACACGCCCGCGGCGGCCAGGTCGGCGGCGGCCGCGGACACCGCCCGGTTCAGCGACACCGCTCCCTGCGAGCCACCGAACACCAGCAACACCTTGGCGTCGTCGGCGAAGCCGAAGTGCCTGCGCGCCTCGGCGCGCAGCGCCGCGCGGTCCAGCGAGGTGATCGCCGCGCGCACCGGCACGCCGACCACCTCGGCGCGCGGTAACCCGCAGTCGGGGACCGCGGACAGCACCCGGTCGGCGCGGCGCGCGCCGACCCGGTTGGCCAGCCCCGCGCTGGCGTTGGCCTCGTGGATGAGCACCGGGACCCGGCGGCGACGGCCGAGACCGCGGGCGGCGAGGTACGCCGGCAGCGCCACGTAGCCGCCGAAACCGATGATGACGTCGGCGTCGACCGCGTCGAGCACGGCGCGGGTCTCCCGGACCGCGCGCCACACCCGAGGGGGCAGCCGCGCCAGGTCGCCGCTCGGCTTGCGCGGCAGCGGCACCGGCGTGATCAGCTCGAGGTGGTAACCGCGCTGGGGGACCAACCGCGTCTCCAGGCCGCGGTGGGTGCCCAGCGCGGTGATGCGCACCTGCGGGTCGAGCGCGCTGAGCGCGTCGGCCACCGCCATCGCGGGCTCGACGTGGCCGGCGGTGCCCCCGCCGGCCAGCACCACCGACAGGGGTTTGAGCGGCTTAAAAGCCGACAACGCGGCACCGGCGGGCTGGGGACTTCCCCCCAACCCGCCGGCCGGCTTGCTGACCGTGTCGTTCACCCGTAACGCTGACCTTCCAATGCGCGAGCGCGCCGTGCCTGACGCTGGCCGGCGTATCGCTGGCCAGATCCATGATGCACCGCCCGGCGGGCCGGCCGGCCGGCTGTGCGGGAGAAGGCCGGCCGCAGCGGTTCCTCGGCCTTGCGGGCGGGCTTGCGCGCGCCGTTGCGGGACGGGGCGCCCTTGGCCGGTTGCTTGCCGCCCCGCTTGCGATCACGGAACGACTCCAGCCGGGTCGGCACGTACGGCTGGGGCAGCGGCAGCCGCAGGAACCTGTTCACCTTGTCGTCGCGGCCGGCGCGCAGGGCCGCCACGGCCTCCGGTTCGTGACGCGCCGCGTTGGCCATGATTCCGATCATGAAAAGCGTTGCCGCCGTTGAGGTTCCGCCGGCGGAGATGAGCGGCAGCTGGATGCCGGTGACCGGCAGGATGCCGATCACGTAACCGATATTGATGAACGCCTGGCCCAGCACCCACATCGTCGTGGTCGCGGTCAGCAGCCGCAGGAAGGGGTCGGCCGAGCGGCGCGCGATGCGCATCCCGGTGTAGGCGAACAACCCGAAGAGCACCAGCAGGCCGAACGCGCCGACGAAGCCCAGCTCCTCGCCGATGATCGCGAAGATGAAGTCGTTGTGGGCATTGGGCAGGTAGTTCCACTTGGCGACGCCCTGGCCCAGGCCGTCGCCGAAGATGCCGCCGTGCGCCAGGGCGAACTTCGCCTGGCGGGCCTGATAACCGGTGTCCATCGGGTCGTTCTCGGGGTTCATCCAGGATTTCACCCGGTCCGAGCGGTAACCCGCCGACATGGCCAGGATCGCCCCGGCCATGAAGACGGCCACCAGCGAGGTGGCGAAGACGCGCAGTGGCAGCCCGGCGTACCACAGCAGCGCCAGCAGGATGATGCCCAGCGACACCGTCTGCCCCAGGTCTGGCTGGGCCACGATCAGCGCCAGGGCGATGACCGCCGCGGGGACCAGGGGAATCAGCATCTCGCGCAGCGAGGCCCGCTCCAGCCGGCGGGCCGCCAGCAGATGCGCGCCCCAGATGGCGAACGCGATTTTCGCCAGCTCGGAGGGCTGCATCGAAAAGCCGGCGATGACGAACCACTTCCGCGACCCGTTCGCCAGGTTTCCGATGCCGGGAACCAGCACGAGCACCAGCAGGATGACGGTGACGACGTACCCGGTGAAGGCGACGCGGCGGATGAACCGCACCGACATGCGCAGGGAGGAATAGCAGGCGATCAGGCCGATCACCGTCCACAGCACCTGCTTGCCGAAGATCACCCAGGCCGACCCGTCGGCGTCGTAGGACCGCACGCCCGAGGCCGACAGCACCATGATCAGGCCGAGCGTGGTCAGCAGCCCGGCCACGGCGATGATCAGGTGAAACGAGGTCATGGGCCGGCTCAGCCAGGCGCCGAACCGGTTGCGTTCCTCGGCCGCCTGCTTGTTCGCCGAAGGCTTGGCCTCGGAGGTGCCGACGATCGGGCCGGTGGCCTCGGCCTCGCCCGGTTCGGCGGCCGCGGTTGGCTCAGAAGCCGTCCCCGAAGTGTCCTTGCCCCGGCGTCTCAGCCGGGCCAGCGGGTTACCCACGCCCGCCTACCGGGTGGCCGCGCGGACGGCGGCGGCGAAGGCGTCGCCGCGGTCGGCGTAGCCGCTGAACTGGTCGAACGACGCGCCGGCCGGGGCCAGCAGCACGGTGTCGCCGGGCTGCGCCAGGTCGCGGGCCGCGGCGACCGCGGCCGTCATGACGGAAGTGCCGAGATCCCCGCCCGAATGTTTCACTTCTGTCACATTTGCACCAACAACCACAGCCGTCGCATTCATATCAGCATCCTCGCCTGTCACAACCTGGACGACGGGGACATCCGGCGCGTGTCGCGATAACGCCTCTGCAACCTCTTGCCGATCTCGGCCGATGAGCACGGCGCCGACCAGGTGAGAGGCCATCCTGGCGACCTCGGCGTCGACCGACGCGCCCTTGAGCAAACCGCCGGCCACCCAGACCACGCGCGGGTAGGCCAGCACGGACGCCTGGGCGGCGTGGGGGTTGGTGGCCTTGGAGTCGTCGACGTAGGTGATGCCGTCGGCGACGGCGACCACCTCCGCCCGATGCCGGCCCACCCGAAAGGACGCGATGGCCTGGGCGATCGCCTCAGCGGGCACGCCGACGCTGCGGGCCAGCGCCGCCGCGGCCAGGGCGTCGAGGATGCCCACGGGCCCGGGCACCGGAATCGATTCAACCGGCAGGAGCGCGAGGTCGTCGGCGAAGGCGCGGTCGATCAGCTGGCCGTCGCGCACGCCCAGTTCGCCCGCCGCCGGTTCGCCGAGCCGGAAGCCGACGCGCACGGGCGCCGTCGCGGTGCCCAGCAGCGCGGCCGCCCGCTCATCGTCGAGACCCACCACCGCCACCCGGCCGCCCAGCACCCGCGCCTTCGCCGCTGTGTAGTCGGCCATGGTGGAGTGCCAGTCCAGGTGGTCTTCGGCGATGTTGAGCACGGCGCCCGCCTCGGGCCGCACCGACGGCGCCCAGTGCAGCTGGAAGCTCGACAGCTCGACGGCCAGCACGTCCCCGGGCGCCTCGAGCACATCCAGCACCGGATCACCGATGTTGCCGCACAACAGACTTCGCCTGCCCGCGGCCGTCAGCATCGCGTGCAGCATCGACGTCGTGGTGGTCTTGCCGTTGGTGCCGGTCACCACCAGCCAGCGGCGCGGCGGACCGTACTGGCCGGCAGCGTCGAGCCGCCAGGCCAATTCCACATCGCCCCAGACCGGCACGCCCGCCGCCGCCGCGGCGACCAGCAGCGGCGTCTCCGGCGAGAAGCCCGGGCTGGTGACGAGCAGGGCGTAGTCGGCGACGCGCTCGGTGGCCGCCGACGTGGTCAGGGTCGCCACGCCGGTCTCGGCGTGGCGCCGCAGCGTGCCCGGGTCGTCGTCGCACAGGGTCGGCACCGCGCGGAACCTTGTCAGGGCCGCCAGCACCGCCCTGCCGGTGATGCCGCCGCCGGCCACCAGCACCGGCGCGCCGGGCGCCAGGGGATCGAGCCCGGCCACGTCAGGCACCGATCGCGGCCAGCCACTCACCGTAGAAAAGGGCCACGCCCAGACCGCAGGTGATGGCCGTCAGCAGCCAGAAGCGGATGATCACCGTCGTCTCGGCCCAGCCCGCCAATTCGAAATGGTGGTGGAAGGGCGCCATCCGGAACACCCGGCGCCCGGTGGTGCGAAAAGCCAGGATCTGCAGCACCACGGACGACACCTCGGCCACGAACAGCGAGCCCAGCACGACGGCGAGGATCTCGGTGCGGCTGGTGACCGACAGGCCCGCGATGATGCCGCCCAACGCCAGCGATCCGGTGTCCCCCATGAAAATCTTTGCGGGAGCGGCGTTCCACCACAAGAAGCCGATGCAGGCGCCCGCGGTCGCGGCCGCGACGAGCGCCAGATCCAGCGGGTCGCGCACGTTGTAGCAGCCCAGACCCGGCGCGGTGACGCAGGCGTTGCGGTACTGCCAGAAGGTGATCAGCACGTAGGCGGCGGTCACCATCGCCATGCTGCCGGCGGCCAGCCCGTCCAGGCCGTCGGTGAAGTTGACCGCGTTGGACCAGGCGCTGACGACGACGACGCAGAACAACACGAACAGGCCGGGAGCCAAAGTGACGGTGGCGATTTCGCGCACGTACGACAGGTCCGAGCTCGCCGGCGTCAGCCCGCTGCCGTTGCGGAACCGCAACGCCAGCACCCCGAATACCACCGCGGCCGCGACCTGCCCGATGGTCTTGGCCGTCTTGTTCAGCCCGAGGTTGCGCGACCGGCGGATCTTGATCAGGTCATCGAGGAAGCCGACACCGCCGAGCACGGTCGCCAGGCCCAGCACCAGCAGACCGGACGCGGAGACGCCCTCCCCGTCGAACGCCAGCCCGACCAGGTGCGTCCCCAGGTATCCGGCCCAGATGCCGGCCAGGATCGCCACCCCGCCCATCGACGGGGTGCCGCGCTTGGTGTGGTGGCTGGGCGGGCCGTCCTCACGGGTGTGGTGGCCGAAACCCTGCCGGGTGAACAGGCGAATCAGCGCTGGCGTCAACAGGATTGACACGGCGAGCGCGATCGCGACGGCGATCAGGATCTGTCTCACGGGCGCGTCCCGTCGTCGTCACGAGCCAGCTTGTCGGCCAGCGCGCCCAACCCGGCCGCGTTGGAGGCCTTGACCAGGACCACGTCGCCGGGCTGCATCTCGGCCCGCAGCAACTCCAGCGCGGCGTCGGCGTCGGCCACGTTGACGGCCTCGGCCCCCCACGAGCCCTCCATGACCGCTCCGTGGTGCATGGCGCTCATCGACCTCCCACTTCCCACGACGACCAGTCGAGACACATCTAAGCGCACCGCCAGCCGGCCGATGCGATCGTGCTCGGCTACCGCATCCTCGCCGAGCTCGGCCATCTCCCCCAACACCGCCCAACTCCGGCGCTTTTCGGTGGGGCCGGCCCCGCGGCCGTGGGCGATCCAGGCCAGCGCCTGCAGCCCGGCCCGCATCGAGTCGGGGTTGGCGTTGTAGGCGTCGTCGATCACCGTGACGCCGTCCGCCCGGGTGGTCACGTGCATCCGGTGCCGCGACACCGGCCCCGCCTGCGCCAGCGCGGCGGCCGCCTGCTCGACGGTCGCGCCGCATTGCAGCGCGACCGCGCCGGCGCACAGCGCGTTGGTGACTTGATGGTCGCCGTACACGCCCAGCTGCACTTCGGCCGCGCCGTTCATCGCGTGCAGGGTAAAGCGCGGCCTGGCCAGTGCGTCCAGCGACACTCCGTCCGCCCAGACGTCGCTGGGGCCGGCATCGGTGTGGCTGGACCGGCTGACCCGCACCACCCGCGCCCGGGTGACGCGGGCCATGGCCGCCACCGCCGGGTCGTCGAAGTTGAGAATCACCACACCGGACGGCGGAACCGATTGCGGCAGTTCGGATTTGGTGCGCGCGATGGCTTCGCGCGAGCCGAACTCGCCCAGGTGGGCGGTGCCGACGTTGAGCACCACCCCGACCGACGGCGTGGCGATGTCGGCCAGCGCGGCGATGTTGCCGGGGTGGCGGGCCGACATTTCGAGCACCAGGTAGTCGGTGTCCCGCGTCGCCCGCAACACCGTCCACGGGTGCCCGAGCTCGTTGTTGAACGACCCTGGCGGGGCGACCACCTCGCCCAGCGGCTCGAGCACGGCGGCCACCAGGTCTTTGGTCGACGTCTTCCCCGACGAGCCGGTGATGCCGACGATGGTCAGCCCGCCCGCCACCAGCTCGGCGGCCACCGCCTTGGCCAGCTTGGCCAGCGCCGAAAGCACCGCGGCGCCCGAGCCGTCGGCGTCGTGCTCGAGGACCCCGGCCCGCGCGTCGGCGGCGCTCACCGGCGGCACCACGATGGCGGGCACGCCGACCGGCCGGGCGGCCAGCACGGCGGCCGCCCCGGCCGCCACGGCCGCGCCCGCGTAGTCGTGACCGTCGGCGCGGGCCCCGGGCAGCGCGAGGAACAAGCCACCGGAACCGACTGCGCGCGAGTCGAATTCGACGGTGCCGGTGACCCGCAGCTCCGCGGCCGCGGCCGGTGAGATGTCGGCCAGCGTGCCGCCCACGATCTCGGCGATCTGCGCGATGGTCAGGTCGATCATCGCAGCCCCTCCAGCGCCCGGGCCAACTCAACCCGGTCGTCGAAGGGTCGGACCTCCCTCGCCGAACGTTGTCCGGTCTCGTGGCCCTTGCCCGCGACCAGCACCACGTCGCCCGGCCCGGCCCACGCCACCGCGTGTTCGATCGCCGCCCGCCGGTCGCCGATCTCGACGACCTCGGCCCCACCGCCGGCCCCGGCCGCCCCGGCCAGGATCGCGCGGCGGATGGCGGCCGGGTCCTCGCCGCGGGGGTTGTCATCGGTGACGACGACCAGGTCGGCCAGCTCGGCCGCGGTCGCTCCCATCGGCGCCCGCTTGCCCGGGTCGCGTTCGCCGCCGGCGCCGAACACCACCGCCACCCGGCGACCCGGGCGCGCCAGCGTGGTCAGCACCGCCCGCAGCGCGCCCGGCTTGTGGGCGTAGTCGACCAGCGCCAGGAAGTCCTGCCCGCGATCGATCTCTTCCATGCGGCCGGGCACCCGGGTCGTCAACAAACCCGGCGCGGCCTGCTCCGGCGAGACCCCGACCGCATCCAGAATGGCCAGCGCGACAAGGCAATTGGCGATGTTGTAATCGCCCGGCAGCCGGATGCCGACCCGGTGGCGGACGCCGGCGGGGTCGATCGCGGTGAACTGCTGCCCCCCGGCGCCCATCGGGGTGACGTCCATGGCACGCCAGTGCGCGGGCTGGCCGGCGGCGCTGACGGTGATCGCGTCACCGGCGCGGGCGGCCATGGCGCGCCCGGCGTCGTCGTCGACGCAGACCACCACCCGGCGGGCGCGCAGCGGCGACGCGGGATCGAACAGCTTCGCCTTGGCCTCGAAGTAGTCGGCCATGGTGGGGTGGAAGTCGAGGTGGTCGCGGGACAGGTTGGTGAAGCCGCCCACCGCGAATTTCGTGCCGTCCACCCGGCCCAGCGCCAGCGCGTGGCTGGACACCGTCGTCATGGAGG
>NZ_LZJX01000015.1:0-832 GCF_001667595.1 Mycobacterium sp. E2989
TGGAATCCCGCGCCGGCCTCGAGGTGCGGATCCAGCGCCCCGGTGCCCTGCGCGCGGATCACCCACTCGAATGCGGCAAGGTGGGGATGCTCGCGCATCAACCGGTTCGTCTCGTCCAACACCGCCGCGAGGCGTTCGACCACGCCGTCGGCCCGTTCGGCCGCGGCCTGCAGCCGCGGCAGCGCGATTCCCTCGATCTCCTCGACGGCGGCGTCCAGCAGCTCGGACTTGTTCGCAAAGTAGTGATACAGGCTGCCGCTGGTCATGTCGGCGGCCCGCGCGATCTCGCGAATAGTGGTGCGGGAGTAGCCCATCTCGGCCACGCACCGCATCGCCGCGGCGATGACGCGCGCGCGGGTCTGCTCGCCATCGGCACCCACCGGGCGCCCCAGCTGTGACGGCAGAACGCTCATTTGCCTCCGCGAACCCCCGGGCTAATCGATCAGTCGATTATATTCGATGCTGTCGGGCTTCGAGAGCCCGGCGGACAGGACACGCGAGTGGGCGGAGCACGGTGACGCGGGCGCAGCGGGGACGCCCGGTGGGCGCCAGCGGCGAGGACACCCGCCAGCGAATCATCGTGGCCACCATGCGTTGTGTGGCCACGGCGGGCTACTCCCGCGCCACCATCCGTGAGATCGCCCGCACCGCGAACGTCACCAGCGCCAGCCTCTACAACTACTTTCCCAACAAGGCCGAACTGATCAAGGCCGCGATCGCGGCGCGAACCGACGTCGCGCTGCCACGGCTGCGGGCGGCCGCGGCGCGATCCGGCGACGCCGTCGACCGCATCGAGGCGGTGCTCGACGAATCGGGCCGGTTGATGCGCGAG
>NZ_LZJX01000016.1:0-10922 GCF_001667595.1 Mycobacterium sp. E2989
TGAGGCGGGCAAACAGTCGCATCCTCCGGGGCGGAGGCGCAAGTGACGGATGTGACCACGGCCCGCCAGCGCCGCGAGCCCGAAAGTCGCGGCCCCGACACCGCACGAACTCACGCCTCGAAGCGATACCCCATGCCCGACTCGGTCAGCAAGTGCTTGGGCTGCGACGGATCGTCCTCAAGCTTGCGCCGCAGCTGGGCCAAATATACTCGCAGATAATGTGTTTCGGTGGCATAGGCCGGTCCCCACACCTCTTTGAGCAGCTCCTCGCGCCCCACCAGCTTTCCCCGGTTGCGCACCAGCACCTCGAGCATTCCCCACTCGGTGGGGGTGAGGTGAACTTCGGCGCCGTTCTTGGTGACCTTCTTGGCGGCCAGATCGACGGTGAAGGCGTCCGTCTCGACCACCGGCTGCTCCAGCTCGGATGCCGCGGTGTTGCGGCGGATCGCCGCCCGCAGCCGGGCCAGAAACTCGTCCATGCCAAAGGGTTTCGTGACGTAGTCGTCCGCCCCCGCGTCAAGGGCCTCGACCTTGTCCGACGAATCCGTGCGCGCCGAAAGCACGATCACCGGGGCGGTGAGCCAGCCCCGCAGGCCGGCCAGCACATCGATGCCGGAGATATCGGGCAAACCCAGGTCGAGAATCACCACGTCGGGCTTGTGCTCGGCGGCGGCGCGCAGCGCGCCGGCACCGGTCGACGCGGTGATCACCTCGTAACCCCGCACCGACAGATTGATGCGCAGCGCACGCAAAATCTGCGGCTCGTCGTCGATCACCAACACGCGCGTCATTGCGCACCAATCGGTTCCGGCGCCGCCAATTCCACCATCACGGTGAGCCCGCCGCCCGGGGTGTCCCCGGCCGCGATGGTGCCGCCCATGGCTTCGACGAAGCCGCGCGCTACCGACATGCCCAGCCCCACCCCCGTGGTGTTGTCGTGATCACCGAGGCGCTGGAACGCCTCGAAGATCTGCTCCTCGGTCCCGTGCGGGATGCCGGGCCCCTCGTCGATGACGTTGATCAGCACCCGGTCACCCACCCGCCCCGCGTTGACCCGAACCACGCAGTTGGGCGCGTACCGCAGCGCGTTGTCGATCAGGTTGGCAAGGACCCGTTCCAAGAGACCGGCATCGGCCAGCACCACGGCGTCGCCGACGTCCACCTTCACCCGGTCGATGGCGGACCGATAGAAACCGGTGGCGCCCTTGCCGATACTGATCAGCGCGCGTTGCACCGTTTCCTCGAGATACACCCGGCGCAGGTCCGGGCGCACCACGCCGGCGGCCAGGCGCGACGAATCCAGCAGGTTTCCCACCAGCGCGGTCAGCTGATCGATCGACTCCTCGATGGTCGCCAGCAGTTCCGCGGTGTCCGCGGGGGAGAACGCGACGTCCTCGGCGCGCAGGCTGGACACCGCGACCTTGGCCGCCGCGAGCGGCGTCCGCAGGTCGTGGCTGACCGCCGACAGCAGGGAGCGCCGCAGCTCGTCGGCGCGCACGATCGCCTCGGCCCGGCTGGCTTCCTCGGCCAGCTCGCGCTGCCGGACCAGGCCCGCGGCCTGCTTGGCCACCGCGCCCAGCACCCGCCGATCCCGGGCCGAAAGCTTCCTGCCGGCCAGCAGCATCCAGAACTCGTCGTCGCCGACCTCGATCGCGGTGTCGGCGGAATCGACGGTGACACAAGGGTCCCGGCCGACGCAGGCGACGACGTCGCCCTTCTTGCCGTCGGCGCGCTCCTCCTCGCTGGGTTCGCGCAGCATGCTGACCGCGCGCTGGGAGTAGGTCTCGCGCACCCGCTCCAGCAATGTCTCGAGATCGGCCCCGCGCAGCACCGAGCCCGCGAACAGGGTCAACAGCTCGGCCTCCTGCGAGGCGCGCCGGGCCTCGCGGGTGCGCTTGGCCGCGCCGTCGACCAGGACGGCGACCGCGACGGCGATCAGCAGCAGTACGAGTTCGGTGACGGCCGCATCGGGTTCGGCGATGGTGAAGGTGTGCCGGGGCGCGGTCAGGAAATAATTCAGCAGCAGGCTGGACAGCACCGCCGAAACTACCGCCGGCGCAACGCCTCCCAGCAGTCCGACCAGCAGCACGCCGACGAAGAACAGGGCGCTGTCGCCGCTGGTGCCCAGATACGGGTCAAGCGCCGTGACGATCACCGCGCAGATGGCCGACGGCACGATGAAGGCCGCCAGCCACGACGCCACCCGCCGCTCGCCGGCCGCCAGCGACGCCGCGCGAAAGCCGCGTTTGGATTCCTCGTGCGTGACCAGGTGCACGTCGATCTTGCCGGACAGCTCGACGATCCGCGCGCCGATGCCCTCCTCGAAGACCCGCGCCCATCGCGATCGCCGCGAGGTGCCGATCACCAGCTGCGTGGCGTTCATCTCGCGGGCGAAATCGAGTAGGGCCGTGGGCACGTCGTCGCCGACCACGGTGTGCAGCGAGGCGTCCAGGCTGCTGGCCAGTTCGCGGATCTTGGCCATCCGTGTCTCCGACAGTCCGGCCAATCCGTCGCCGCGGATGACGTGCACCACCATCAGCTCGGCGCTGGACTTCGACGCGATCCGGGATGCCCGCCGTACCAGCGTCTCGGACTCCGGGCCCCCGGTGACGGCGACCACCACCCGCTCGCGGGCCTCCCATATCTCGGTGATCTTGTTCTCGGCGCGGTATTTGGCCAGCGCGGTGTCGACCTGGTCAGCGAGCCAGAGTAGCGCCAGTTCCCTTAGCGCGGTGAGGTTTCCGCGGCGGAAGTAGTTGCTCAGCGCGGCGTCGATGCGCTCGGGGGCGTACACGTTTCCGTGGGACAGCCTGCGGCGCAACGCCTCCGGAGTGATGTCGATGAGCTCGACCTGCGACGCCTGCCGGACGATGGAATCCGGGATGGTCTCTTTCTGCTCGATGCCGGTGATCGCAGCGACGACGTCGTTGAGGCTTTCCAGGTGCTGGACGTTGACCGTGGAAATCACGGTGATTCCCGCGTCGAGCAGTTCCTCGACGTCCTGCCAGCGCTTGGCGTTCTTGCTGCCCGGCGTGTTGGTGTGGGCGAGCTCGTCGACGAGGACCACCTGCGGTTTGCGCGCAAGCACGGCCGGCACGTCAAGTTCGGCGAAGGTGCTGCCGCGGTATTCGATGAAGCGCGGCGGGACGAACTCGATGCCCTCAAGCAGCTCAGCGGTTTTCGCCCTGCCGTGGGTCTCGATCACGCCGGCCACCAAGTCCGTGCCGCGCTCCAGGCGACGATGTGCCTCGCCGAGCATCGCGTACGTCTTGCCAACCCCGGGGGCTGCGCCGAGGTAAATCCGCAGCTCGCCGCGCTTGGGGCGGTGGTCAACGGCACTCACGTCAACCATCATCCCCCTATCGCGCTAGCTCGAGACCGGATATTTGTGATCGAGTTGCAGGTTGAGTTGCAACACGTTGACGCACGGTTCACCGAAGAAACCGAGCGTGCGGCCGCTTCGATTCTGCGCCAACACCTCCCGGATCTCCTCGACGCCGACATGGCGGGCCTTGGCCACCCTCGCCACTTGGAGGTCGGCGTAGGCCGGCGAGATGTTCGGGTCCAGCCCGCTGCCGCTGGTGGTGACGGCGTCGGCGGGCACGGCCGGATTGGCCGGAGCGGCGCCGCGGATCGGCACGATCTGCCCTGTCGAATAGTCCTCGCCATCCTTGGCGCACTCGACCCGCGCTCCCTGGTAGAGGCTCAAGAACGGCGCCGGCGTCGTCTGGCACGGTTCGTTCACGCTGACCACCCGGGTGGGGCGGACGACGTTTCCGCGGGAGTCGCGGGGCCCGATCACCGACAGCACCGCGCCCACGCCGCCACCCGTGCAGAACGGTCGCGACCCGTCCACGCCTTCCAGCCGCCCCACCGCGACACTGCGCGTGCACACCTGCGTGAGCAGGCTCGGCTTGCCCGCCGTATCGACAATGCTTTCCGGCCCGAGGTTACTCGCGCCCGAGGACAGCGGGTCGTAACCGGAACCGGCCGCCGAGGGGCGGCTCTGGAAGTACTGGGGCAGCGGGTTGCCGTTGGAGTCGGTGAACAACTGCCCGATCAGACGGCTGCCGATTCCCCTGCCGTTCGCGGTCAGAATCGACCCGTCGGCCTTGTCGTGCAGTCCCGGAATCTGCGCGACCAGCCAGACCAGCAGCGGGTAGGCGACGCCGGTGATCACGGTGAGCACCAGCAGCGCGCGAAACGCCGCCCAGTGCATGCGGAAGAAGTTCGAGAAGCTCATGTCAGGACATCCCCGGGACGAATTGGATGATCAGGTCGATCAACTTGATTCCGACGAACGGGGCGACGATGCCGCCGAGGCCATAGATGTAGAGGTTGCGGCTCAACAGCTTTGACGCGCTGCTCGGCGTGTAGCGCACCCCTCGTAGCGACAACGGGATCAGCGCGACGATCACGGCCGCGTTGAAGATCACCGCCGACAGGATCGCCGACTGCGGGCTGTGCAGCCGCATGATGTTCAGCGTGTCCAGCCCGGGGAACAGGGCGACGAACATCGCCGGGATGATCGCGAAATACTTCGCGATGTCGTTGGCGATCGAGAAGGTGGTCAGCGCGCCGCGGGTGATGAGCAGCTGCTTGCCGATCTCGACGATCTCGATGAGCTTGGTGGGGTCGGAGTCGAGGTCGACCATGTTGCCCGCCTCCTTGGCGGCCGAGGTGCCGGTGTTCATGGCCACGCCCACGTCGGCCTGAGCCAGCGCCGGCGCGTCATTGGTGCCGTCGCCGGTCATCGCAACCAACTTGCCGCCCTCCTGCTCGCGCTTGATCAGTGCGAGTTTGTCTTCGGGTGTGGCCTCGGCGAGGAAGTCGTCGACGCCGGCCTCATCGGCAATCGCCCTGGCGGTCAACGGGTTATCGCCGGTGATCATCACCGTGCGGATGCCCATCTTGCGCATCTCGTCGAACCGGTCCCGCATGCCCTGCTTGACGACGTCCTTGAGATGGATGACGCCCAGCACCGAGGCGTCGCCGCCGCGGCTTTCCCCGACCACCAGCGGGGTGCCGCCGCCGGCGGAGATGCCGTCGACGACCTCGCCGAGCTGTTGTGGCACCTTGCCGCCTTGCTCGCGCACCCATTCGGCGACGGAGCTGGCCGCACCCTTGCGCAGCTGATGGCCGTCGAGGTCCACACCGGACATCCGGGTGGTGGCCGAGAAGCTCACCCATTGGGCTTGCGAGAGTTCGCCGGGCGTGCGGGCGCGAAGACCGAAGTGCTGCTTGGCGTATACGACGATCGAGCGCCCCTCCGGGGTTTCGTCGGCGAGGCTGGACAGCTGTGCCGCGTCGGCCAGCTGCTCGTTGGTGACGCCGTCGAGCGGAACGAAGGCGGCGGCCTGCCGGTTGCCCAGGGTGATCGTGCCCGTCTTGTCCAGCAGCAGCGTGTTGACGTCGCCTGCGGCCTCGACCGCGCGTCCGGACATGGCCAGCACGTTGCGCTGCACCAGCCGATCCATACCGGCGATGCCGATGGCCGACAGCAGCGCACCGATCGTCGTCGGGATCAGGCACACCAGCAGCGACACCATCACGATCCCGGTGACACCGTTTGCGTTGAGCGCCTGGGTATCCGGGACGCCCGGGTTGTTCATCTTGGAATAGATCGCCAGCGGCTGCAGGGTGGCGACGGCGAAGACGAAGATGATCGTCAGCGCGGCCAGCAGGATGTTGAGCGCGATCTCGTTGGGGGTCTTCTGCCGGTTGGCGCCCTCGACGAGTGCGATCATCCGGTCGATGAAGCTCTCCCCGGGCCGCTGGGTGACCTGCACGACGATCCGGTCGCTCAGCACGGTGGTGCCGCCGGTGACCGCGGAGCGGTCGCCGCCGGACTCGCGGATCACGGGCGCCGACTCTCCGGTGATGGCCGATTCGTCCACGGAGGCAATGCCTTCGACGACGTCGCCGTCACCGGGTATCACCTGTCCGGCCTCGACGACGACGATGTCGCCCTGCTGCAGCAGCGGCGCGGCGACCTCCTCCTCGACGCCGGGGCTGCCGGGCGCCCAGTCCTTGAGCCGTCGCGCCATCGTGTGACTCTTTGCCCGGCGCAGGGTTTCGGCCTGGGCCTTGCCGCGCCCTTCCGCCACCGCCTCGGCGAGGTTGGCGAAAAGGACGGTGAGCCATAGCCATATCACGGTCAACCAGGCGAACCAGGTCGGATCGATGATGGCGAGCACGGTGCTCCAGGTGGCGCCGATCTCCACGATGAACATCACCGGGTTGCGCCACAGCGAGCGGGGGTCGAGTTTGCGCAGCGCGTCCGGCGTCGAGCGCCAGAGCATCTTCGGATCGAGCAAACCCCCTTGCACCCGTTTGGTATTCGCCGAGCCGGCGGGTTGCGCCTGCTCGGTCGGGTCGACGGTGGTCGCGGCCATCAGTGGATTCCTTCGGCGAGAGGTCCGAGCGCCAGCATGGGCAGGAAGGTGAGCGCGACGAGAATCAGGGTCACGCCCGCGACCATTCCCACGAATTGGGGCCGGTGCGTGGGCAGCGTGCCCACCGATTCCGGCGTCTGGCCCTGCTTGGCCAGCGAGCCCGCCAGGGCGAGCACCAAGACGATCGGCAGGAACCTGCCGAACACCATGGCCAACCCGAGGGCGGTGTTGTACCAGTTGGTGTTGACGCTGATTCCGGCGAATGCCGACCCGTTGTTGTTGGCCGCGGAGGTGAACGCGTACAGCACCTCCGACAGCCCGTGCGGGCCGCCGTTGAGCATGCCGGCGCGTTCACCCGGCAGCGCCATCGCGATCGCGGTGCCGGTCAGCACGATCAACGGCGTCACCAGGAAATAGCTTGCGGCGAGCTTGATTTCGCGTGGGGTGATCTTCTTGCCGAGATACTCCGGGGTGCGCCCGACCATGAGCCCCGCGACGAACACGGTGATCACCGCCAGGATCAGCATGCCGTACAGACCCGAGCCGGTGCCGCCCGGCGCGACCTCGCCGAGCTGCATGTTGAACAGGGCCATCATGCCGCCGAGACTGGTGTAGGAGTCGTGGAACGAGTCGACTGCGCCGGTGGAGGTGAGCGTCGTCGAGTCGGCGAACACCGCGGAGTTGGCGACGCCGAACCGCTGCTCGACCCCCTCCATCGCCGACCCGACCGCGGTGGGCACCGTGCCGTGGTGCTGCAGTTGGAACCACATCATGAAGGTCACGCTGATCGCGTACAGCGAAGCCATCACCGACGCGATCGCGTAACCCTGCTTGGTGTTGCCCACCATGCGCCCGAACGTGCGGGGCAGCGAGAAGCTGATCACCAGCAACAGGAAGATCTCCAACCAGTTGGTCCACCGGGTCGGGTTCTCGAACGGGTGCGCGGAGTTCGCGTTGTAGAACCCGCCGCCGTTGGTGCCCAGCTCCTTGATGACTTCCTGGCTGGCGACGGGGCCGCCGGTGATCGTCTGGTGCGCCCCGTTGAGGGTGGTGACGACCTGGTCGTTCAGGTGGAAGTTCTGGATAACCCCGCCCGCGATCAGCACGATGGCGCCCAGGATCGCGATCGGCAGAAGGATGCGCAGTGTTCCGCGCACCAAGTCGACCCAGAAGTTCCCCAGGTCGCCCGTGCGCGTGCGGGCGAAGCCGCGCACCAGCGCGATCGCCACGGCCATGCCGACGGCCGCCGAGACGAAGTTCTGCACGGCCAGCCCCGCCATCTGGACGAGATGGCCCTGGGTGGACTCACCGGAGTAGGCCTGCCAGTTGGTGTTGGTGACGAAGCTGATCGCGGTGTTCCAGGCCAGCCCGGGGGTCATCTGGGTGGCGGGATCGTGCAGATGCAATGGCAACTTGCCCTGCAGGAGCTGGAAGAAGAACAGGAACAGGATGCTGACCGAGGAGAACGCCAACACGCTGCGCGCGTAGGCGCCCCAGCTCTGTTCCGAGCGCGCGTCGACCCCGATCAGCCGATAGATGGCCCGCTCGACGGGGCCATCCTTTGGCGACGTGTAGACCCGATACATGTAGTCGCCCAACGGCACATGCACCGCCACCAGCGCCACGACGAGGAGGCCGAGAAAAAGCAGACCCGCCGTCGTCGCGCCCATCAGAACCGCTCCGGGAACAGCAGAGCGCACGCGAGAAACAGCGCGAGCATGACGGAAAGCACCAGGCCGACGATGTTTTCGTAGCTCACAGCCGCTCGACCAACTTCTGCACCCAGCCCAGTGCGGCGAACACGACAACCGTCAACACGACGAACGCCACTACGCCCATTCCGAGCCCACCTTGTCTCCGTCCAGCGCAACCACGCGCATACGAAAGGGCCTCGTCGAGGCCGCCACGGCGCCGTCTCTCGAGGCGATATCAGCTTGAAATTAGCTGGCGCCCCTGGGCTAGGGCCTTTGGTTGACACTTCCCTAACGGCGTCGCGGTTCACCTTTACGGTTTCTTAACACCCGCCGGCACGCGCACCGCGCGGCTATCCGGCGTCGGCGCCCGGGCCGTCGATCATCGGGATCCGGACCCGGAAAACCGTTCTGCCCTCGGTGGATTCGGCGGTGACGGAGCCGTGGTGGGCCTTCACGATGGAACTGACGATCGCCAGGCCGAGCCCGGTGCCGGTGCCGTTGAGTCTCGAGTTGTCCGCCCGGGCGAACCGTTCGAACAAGCGGGGGAGAAGCTCGGGGTCGATGCCCGGTCCGTCGTCGGTGACGGTCAGTTCGACGCACGGCGCGTCGGGCCCGTCGCGGTGGCAGGTGATCCCGGTCGTGACCGTGACCCCGGGCGGGTTGTGCACCCGGGCGTTGTTGAGCAGGTTGCTCACCAGCTGGTGCAGCCGCGCGTGATCCCCGCGGACCCACACCGGTTCGTCGGGCAGGTCCTTCACCCAATGATGCGTCGGCGCGGCGACCGCCGCGTCGTTGACGGCGTTGACGACGAGCTCGGCGAGGTCGACGTCCTCGCTCTGCAGGTCCTGCCCTTCGCCCAGGCGGGACAGCAACAACAGCTCGTCGACCAGCAGCGTCATCCGCCGCGCTTCGGACTCGATGCGGGCCAGCGCGTACTCGGTGGTCGGCGGCAGCGCGGAGCTGTCCTGCCGGGTGAGTTCGGCGTATCCCTGAATCGCGGCCAGCGGCGTCCGCAGCTCGTGGCTGGCGTCGGTGATGAATTGCCGCATTCGCAGGTCGGATTCGGCGCGCTGAGCCAGCGCGCTATCGACGTTGTCCAGCAACCGGTTCAGGGTGTGGCCGACGATGCCGACCTCGTTCTGCTGGTTGGTGTCGCGGGGCCGCACCCGGACGCTGATCCGGTGGTCGTCGTCGGCGAGCGGCATGGCCGCGACTTCGGCCGCGGTGGCGGCCAGCCGGCGCAACGGGCGAAGCGTGTAGCCGACGACCCAAACGGTGAGCCCCGCGGTGACCGCCAGGGCCGCCGCGATGAGCAGGGTGGTGGTGAGCTGCTTGCGCGCGATGATCTGGTCGGCGAGGTTCAGCGACACCCCGGCAACCAGCACGTCGGGCCCGTCGGCGTGGCTGTCGAGCCGGTAGAACCCCAGGCTGCCCAGGTTTTCGGTCCGTGGCGGCCCGTCGGTCCACGACTGCGCTTCGATGGCGCGCACGACGTCGGCGGGCGCCGGTCGCGCCTCGGCTTCGGAGAAGACCGCCGAGCCGATGACGGTGCCGTTGTGCAGCACCACGATCAGGTTTCCCGGCGTTTGATCGGTGAACTGCAGCATCGCCTGGTCCAGTGGCTTGGCGCCCTCACCCGGATTGCGTTGACTGTCACGGTATTTGGTGTAGGAGTGGCCCAACGCGTCCAACGAACCGGCAACGTCGGCGTCGCTCATCGACGTGACGTAACCGCGCAGGCTCAGCACGGAGACGATTCCCACCGTCATCAGCACCACGCTGACCACGGCCAGGACGCCCAACAACAACTGGCGGCGTAGCGAACGGGGTAGCCACCCCGGAAGGTCGCCGGACAAGGCGTCCCGGCGCCGGGTCATTCCGGTGGCCGCAACATGTACCCAACACCGCGCACGGTGTGAATCATCGGTTTCCGGCCGGAATCGATCTTCTTTCGCAGATAGGAGATGTAGAGATCCACGATGCTGGTGCGCCCGGCGAAGTCGTAGTTCCAGACGCGGTCGAGGATCTCGCTGCGGCTAAGCGCGCGCCGGGGATTGCGCATCAAAAAGCGCAGCAGCTCGAACTCGGTTGAGGAAAGCGATATCTGGGTGCCGTCGCGGGTGACGTCGCGGCTGGCGGTGTCGAGGCGCAAGTCGCCGACGTTGAGGGTTTCCGCGGCCGGCGGGGTCTGCTGACCGGAACGGCGCAACAACCCGCGCAGCCGGGCGACGAGCTCTTCGAGGCTGAACGGCTTGGTCATGTAGTCGTCCGCGCCCGCGGTCAGGCCGGTGACCCGGTCCATGACCGAGTCCCGCGCGGTCAGGAAGAGCGTCGGGGTGTAGGGATCGGATTGGCGGACGCGCTCCAGAATCCGCAACCCGTCGACGTCGGGAAGCATGATGTCGAGCACGAGGACGTCGGGGCTGGTCTTCTCGAACTTGGCCATGGCCTCGCGCCCGTTGTGGGCGATGTCGACGACCCAGCCCTCGTAGTGCAGCGCCATCTTCACCAGGTTGGTCAGCGCCGGCTCGTCATCGACCAGCAGAACCCTGATCGGTGAGCCGTCGGCGCGGTAGATCCGGGGCAGCTGCCCGAGGATGGCCTGGCGGGGGCGCTGACCCCCCGCGTATCCCGACATCGCGGTCATGTCCCTACATTCTGGCAAGCCACACATGTGACTGTCACGGACTTCATAGAGTTCTCAAATGTTGAGGGGCGGGGCGAGGTCGCAGCGGGGACGCTCGCTTACGGTCGAATAAGCCGACCGGCCGACCCAAAGATATTGCGGGGCAGAGCTATTGGTTCAACGGCAAAGGGCCCGCACACCACGGTG